>CAZNYY010000466.1:0-2063 GCA_964577335.1 uncultured Oscillospiraceae bacterium
GCTTGCGGCATCAACACAAAGCTTGCCCGCCAAAAGACGGCTCCCGCTGTCAGGGGCGGGGGCCGTTCTTAGCAGGCGTCGAATTCTCGCCAAAAGCTCTTCAATTTCAAAAGGCTTTGTCATATAGTCGTCAGCACCGCCGTCAAGTCCTGTCACTTTATCAACCACCGTGTCCCTCGCCGTCAACATTATAACAGGGGTTTCCTTCTCCCTCCTGATACGCCTGAGGATTTCCATGCCGTTTATACCCGGCAGCATGATATCTAAAATTATCAAATCATACTCGCCCCCCAGTGCCATTGCAAGACCGCTTCTGCCGTCGTACGCCTTGCTCACGGTATATCCTTCGTAAGAAAGCTCCATCTCTACAAATCTTGCTATTTTTTCTTCGTCCTCAACTATCAGGATTTTTTCATTCATACAATCAGCTATCCTTTACGTCTTTTTTTATGTTTTCCGCAGCGTCCGCAGCAGAATCCATTACATTGTTGACACCTGTTTTCTCAAGGTCAGCACCTCGAAATTGATATCTCCATCCAAAAAACAGACCCACCACAAGCACGGGAACAACAAACCAAAACGCAAAAATTAGTAAAACAACCAAAGCGGTTACAGGCATTGACATGATGAGAGTCTTTTCTTTCCGAACCTCAAAGAAATTTTCATTCCCTCTTGCCACAAGCTTTCTCAGCCACCTGCCAAACCTTCCCATTGTCTGTTTAAAAGTTTCATACTGGGGCGTGTCATTCTTCTGTCTTGTTTCTTGCTGGGCATTTTGTTCCGATGATGCATCAGAGCGGTAAAACCCATCATTTTCGGGCGGCATCACCTTACCCTGACGTTCAAGATAAATTATTGCATCAAGCATATCGCCGTTTGACGCCTCAAGTGCGCTTTTTGCTTCGTCATACGAAACATTTGCCTTTGCACGCAGTTTTTCAACCTGTTCCATTGTAATCATTAATTTAACCTCCCTTAAATATTATGGCTAAATTATAACAATTAAATCTAAACTATCCATATGAATAAGATTAGAGTTTCATTAGAAATGCCTTTGGATACTTTAAATATAAATATTCCTCGCCCTAACCGTATTTCTGCCGCTCCTCTTAGCTTCAAAAAGCAGTTCATCAACCTTGCCCAAAAAATCATTCGGTTCATAAAAATCATGGGGTATAACAGTTCCCGCACCTATGCTTGCAGTAACAAAACAGGTCACATCGGAAAAATCATGCCTTATTTGCAGGTCCTCAATATTTTTCATTATACGCTCGGAAATACAAAATGCGTCCTCGCTTTCACAGTTTGGGAGAACACATATAAACTCCTCCCCGCCGTATCTTGCAACGGTGTCCTCTTTCCTCAAAAGAGAACGCAGTATTGCAGAACTTACCTGGCGCAGGCAATCATCGCCCATCAAATGTCCGTAATTATCATTGTAACATTTAAACCTGTCAATATCTATCAATATGAGTGAAATAGGTGTTCTATCACCTATTGCACGGTTCCACTCCTGTATATAATAATAATCAAAAAATCTTCGATTGTAAATACCCGTAAGCCCGTCAAGGGATGACAGTCTTTCAAAAAAGTCACGATGGGATTTAAGCTCAAGATGATTTTTAATTCGTATTTTTACAATTGCTTCGGAAAACGGCTTTGTTATGTAATCAATAGCCCCCAGTTCAAGCCCTGTCTTTTCATCGCTCTCATCATTTAGACAGGATATAAAAATAATAGGTATATTGGCTGTTGCGGGGTCTTTTTTAATGACTTTGCAAACATCGTACCCGCTCATCCCGGTCAAAACCACGTCAAGCAAAATAATGTCGGGTATCTCACGCACCGCCGCCTGCAACGCCTCTTCCCCCGTGGGGGCGCAAATCACATCATAATCCCCTGCAAGCATATTAGTGAGAATTTTTAAAATCAGGGGCGAGTCGTCAACAATAAGAACCTTTTGTTTGCCCGCACTTCGCACCCTAAATGGATTGTTTTTTCTTAAGTAATTCATACTAAGTTCCATAGCCTTTCTGCCCACAAAATGAAAACAAGAAATTCAC
>CAZNYY010000467.1:0-2058 GCA_964577335.1 uncultured Oscillospiraceae bacterium
CCCCTACAATTAAAACATCATGAGGGTTTTTCCCCAAATCCTCCAATGCGTTTTTCAAACTGCCCAAAATACCGAAATTGCCGCAGCCGGGACACCATGCGGTTTCGTATGTTGAATATTTATTATCCATTAAAATCCCCCTCCTCAACACGTTTTGCAATTTCCTCGCCCGAAAGCTGCCGTCCGTCATATTTTAATACGGAAGCGTCCATTTTAATGCCGCAAACTTCACGGACTAAAGAACCGAGTTGACCTGTAAAATTTTGCTCCACATTAATAATGGTTTTGGCACCCTCAGCCGTCTGCATAAGCAGTTTTTGGGGCAGGGGCCATACATCGCCGAACACAAGCGCCCCATAGCGCCCGCCCTTTGCATTTAAAATATTTACAGCCTCCCCAAGCGGACCGTACATCGAACCCCAACCTAGGAGAAGTGTATCGGGCGAAGCAGAACCCAAAAGCTCCGGTTCTTGCAGTTCCTCTTCAAGCAAATCAAGCTTGCCCATGCGCTTATTCATCATGCGGATGCGGGTTTCGCTGTCCTCCACTATCCGCCCGTATTCGTCATGCTCGTCCGAGTCGGCAGCCACAAAACCGTCCCTCGTACCCGGGAATTTTCGTGGTGAAATACCGCTTTCGGTAAACCTGTAACGTGCATATTCGCCTTCGGCGGGTATATCCTCGGGTTCATACAAGGAAATATCCCTAACATCGGGAGGGGGGATTGTGGCGGTGGCATCGGCCAAATACTGGTCACTAAGCAAAATTACGGGTATTTGATATTTTTCCGCCATGTTAAAGGCACGAATTGTTTGGTAAAAAGCATCCTCATGATGGCGGGGTGCTATTACCATTCGTGGAAATTCGCCTTGGGATGCGGAGATTACGAATTTCAGGTCACTTTGCTCCGTCCTTGTGGGGAAACCCGTCACAGGTCCCGGTCTTTGAACATCCACTATAACAACGGGTATTTCCGTCATGCCCGACAAACCAAGTGCCTCCACCTTCAAACTAAACCCGCCGCCTGAAGTGCCCGTCATTGCCCTTGCCCCCGCAAAAGAAGCGCCTATCGCCATATTAACGGCGGCAATTTCGTCCTCCGCCTGCTCCACCAAAATGCCGCTCTCGGAAGATTTAAGTGCCAAATACTCCATAATTGAGGTTGAGGGCGACATGGGGTACGCCGAATAAAACTGCAAACCCGCCGCCAAAGCACCAAGCGCCAAAGCTTGGTTGCCCGACACAATCATATGCCCCGCAAAACCCCCTCCGGCATATTCAAACTTCGCCGCTACCGCATCATACCCTGCCCGCACCGCACGGATATTTATTTCTATATATTCTGCTTTCAATGATTTTCGAAAAACACTTTCCGCCTGCTCATTATTTAGTTTTACGCCAAACAGCTTTAAAACCGCACCTATGGCAACGCTCCCCGCAACTCTCGGGTTGCCTATTTCCTTTGCAATGGCGCTCATATCAATCATTATTGCACGCTTGTCATCCGTTTTAATTGCGCTGTCACACAGGATAAACCCGTCGGGTCGCAAATCCCCGTTATGTATTTCAATTGTTTCCTCGTTTAGGGCGATAATACCGTCAAGCACCTCGCTATGCGACCCGGGAGCCGTCTCCCCAAAGCGAATTCTTGAAAAATTATGCCCGCCCCGAATTCTTGACATAAAATCACGCATGGTAAAAACACCGCTGCCCGACAGCTTCAGCCACCTCTCCAAAATTGCGGCTGCCGTGTCAACACCCTGCCCCGCCGCACCGCCTATCAAAAGATTATACATAAGTTACACCTGCCTTTTTATATTCAAGTTATTATGTCAATTATAACATTATTTTGTAAAGGGCACAACATATTTTGAAACAAGTTACGGTTTTATGCAATATCTTCACCCATTGCCCTGTCAAGCAAAATATTTATTCCCTCAAACTCCCTAAGCTTGCTTATTATTTTGCCTACAAATATGGCACCCGCAATGGTGCCAATTCCAACATGGGAAAAATCTTTATACAAAAGCCACGAGCCGATAATGGCAACCGCCGTAA
>CAZNYY010000468.1:0-1298 GCA_964577335.1 uncultured Oscillospiraceae bacterium
GTCTACCGACGGAAATGTAACAATCAACGGAAAGGATATTGTTAAAAACCCGGCAGAGGTTAAAAAGTATATCGGGTATCTCCCGGAGCACCCCCCCTTATATCTTGATATGACGGTGGATGAATATCTTGATTTCGTGTATGAACTGAAAAAAGTCAAGCTCCCGCGTAAGGAGCATTTAAATGAAGTAAAGGGTTTTGCAAAAATTTCCGATGTTTCGGGCAGACTTATAAGAAACCTTTCCAAAGGCTACAAGCAGAGGGTAGGTCTTGCACAGGCGCTCATAGGTAATCCCGAAGTTTTAATTCTTGACGAGCCGACGGTCGGGCTTGACCCAAAACAAATTATTGAAATGAGGAACGTGATAAAAGAGCTTGGGAAAAAGCGTACCGTTATTTTAAGCTCACATATTCTTTCCGAAATTAGTGCAGTGTGCGAAAAAATAATTATTATAAACAAAGGTAAAATTGTTGCGACGGGGAATACCGACGAACTTACAGGTGCCGTTGAAAAGCAAAATCGTTATATTGCCCGGATAAAAGGGGACAAACATCAGGTTGTAAGTTTGATGAGAGGAATTGAAGGGCTATACAGGATCACCCCTAAAAGCACGGGTGTTCCCGAGGTTTTTGATTATGCGATAGAAAGCGAACGAGATGTGCGGGAGGATGTGTTTTTTGCATTGGCAAATGCCGGAATGCCACTTCTTGGACTGCGCCCACGGGATATGTCCCTTGAAGAAGTGTTTATAAAAATAACATCATCTGATAATGAAACCGAGGAAGAACCAATGCCTGAAACAGATAGTGACGAGGAGGTGTCCGTATGACAGCAATTTTTAAACGTGAACTGATGGCTTATTTTAAGTCGTCAATAGGTTATATATTTATCGGGATGTTTTTGGTTGTGTCGGGCTTTATGTTTACTGCAAACAACCTTTTAATGGGCTCGCCGCATCTTGACGGTGTACTAAGTAATTTATTAATTGTATTTCTTTTTTTGGTTCCGGTGCTTACCATGCGCCTTTTGAGTGAGGAACGAAATTTAAAAACAGACCAAATTCTTTTAACCTCGCCCGTTTCGGTTTGGGACATAGTTTTGGGCAAATATTTTGCGGCGGCGGTTGTATACCTTATTACATTAGGCATAACCCTGTTGTATTTAATTGTAATTGCCATTCACGGGGAACCTGCCTATGCACAGATTTTCTGTAATTATTTTGGGTTTGCGCTTTTGGGTATGTCGTTTATATCAATCGGCACATTTATTTCATCTCTTACTGAAAACCAAGCATCGGC
>CAZNYY010000468.1:1308-2054 GCA_964577335.1 uncultured Oscillospiraceae bacterium
CGCCGTTTCAACATTTGCGGTGCTTTTGCTTCTATTTATATTGGACTGGGTGGCGGGCTCTGTCACAAATCCGTTTTTTGTAAGGGTTATTGATTTTATAAGTATTATGAAGCGTTTTGGGGATTTTCAGTTGGGAGTTTTAAGCTTGGCCCCTACAATTTATTACATAAGCTTTATTGCAATGTTTTTAGTTTTGACGGCATTGGTAATGGAACGCCGCCGAATTAATTGAGGACGGGAGAGAAATATGAATAATAAACTTATTTACAAAATAAATATGGCCATTTTAATTGTAGGCGTGGTTGCGGTTACCATGTTTTTAAATATTGTGGTTGAAGCGCTTACCCAAAAGGTGCCGATAAAAATTGACCTTACGGAAAACAAGCTTTTTGAATTGACCGACGAAACCAAAGGTGTTTTAAAATCTTTGGACAAGGATGTAGTGCTTCATTATCTTACTGCGCCCGGCAGTGAGAACCCTTCTTTAATACAAACAATTGATATGTACAAAGCACAGACGGGCAAAATCACACTAAATATAAAGGATGTGGAGCGTGACCCTGTTTTTGCAAAGAAATTTACCGACCGGGGGATTGACATTTCCTACGGCTCAATTGTGGTTGAGCATGGGGAACGCATGAAATCCATACCCTATTCGTCAATGTTCAGCGGCAGTTACAATCAGCAGGGGCAATGGTCCCCGAACGGGTTTCTGCTTGAACAAAAGCTGACTAAGGCAATTGCAT
>CAZNYY010000469.1:0-2041 GCA_964577335.1 uncultured Oscillospiraceae bacterium
AACACAGGAAGGCTCAAGCATATATCCCATACAAACGCAAAAGGAACTTACATACTGGATACCGTTCTTTGGGAATGGCAACTACAACTTTATTGACGATATAAATAATACGGATTTTATGGAGGCGCTTAGGGAGCAAACAGGTGTAAACGTCAGGATAACCGCTTCGTCAGTGAAAAAGGGCGTTTCGATGAACGATTTTAATCTGCTGATGGCGAGCGGGGATTTACCTGACATCATGGCGCATGAATGGTATCTTTTTTCGGGCGGACCTCAACAGGCGATTGATGACGGATATATAATCAGGCTTAACGAGGCTATGGAAGAATATGCGCCAAACCTAAGAGAGTATTTAGGGAATAACCCTGATATTGATAAGCGGATAAGAACATATGACGGCAGTTATTATGTTTTCCCCTGTATAAGAGAAGACGAGGAGATGACAGTGTCCGAGGGGCCGTTTATAAGGAAGGATTGGCTTGACGATTTGGGGCTGTCTCTGCCCGAAACAATTGATGATTGGTATGTTACGTTAAAGGCGTTTAAGGAAGAAAAAAATGCTGATGCACCTTTTGCTGCAAGAGCTTCGTCGTTTAGAAACAGTGCGTTCATAGGAGCATTTGGCATAAAACAAGATTGGTTTGTTGAGGACGGGGAAGTAAAGTATGGCTATATTGACCCGAGGTACAAAGAATTTCTCATAACCATGAACAAATGGTACAGGGAGGGGCTGCTCGACCCTAATTTTGCAAGCAATCAGTCACATATAGTTGAATACAAAATTTTATCGGGCAAAGCGGGAGCGGCGGTAGGGCATATTGCAAGCAGTATGACGAAATGGAATGACGGACTTAAAAAGCAATCCCCCCCGGGGCACATGGTGGCCACACAATACCCGATAAAAAACAAGGGTGACAGAGTTAAATTTACCTATAAAGACGATTTGTACACCACAACAAACTCGGTGGCGATTACCACTAAATGCGAAGACATTGAGCTTGCCGCCAGGTTTTTGGATTTTGGTTACAGTGATGAAGGCAGAAGGCTTTACAATTACGGTATATTGGGGAAAAGTTACACCATACAGGACGGGGAAGAAATATATACCGAGGAGATATTAAATAACCCTGACGGTCTTGCGATTGGTGAGGCGCTTGCGAAATATACACAGGTACACAGCGGACCCTTTCTTCAGGAGAAGAATTATTTGAGCCAGGTTTACAATGCCAAAGAAGGGCAAAACGAAGCACTCGGGCTTTGGCTTGACAGTGATGTTAATACATACAGGTATCCGATGGTGGCATACACCCGTGAGGAAAGCCGTGAGATGAGCGGAAGAATTGATGCTGTTTCCGCTTATGCGAGGGATATGCAGATTAAATTTATCATGGGACAGGAACCCATTGAAAAGTTTGACGAGTATGTTTCCCACATTTACGAACTGGGCATTGAAAAACTGATAGATATACAACAAAAAGCATTAGAACGCTATGGGAAGTAGGTTATGTGCATGAAAAAACTTTTATCTTTAATTATTGCATTCGCATTATTTTTACCCGGAGGGGGAATTACAGCAACGGCTACCGGCGAAAAAATACCGGAGGTGCTGACGGCGCTCGGTATAATTGAAAGTCGCAGTGACTACACAAAAGAGGTTACCCGCGGGGAAGTAGCAAGGGTAATGACAAAAATGCTCGGTGCGGAAACCGAGGGAGAGGCTGTTACGGGGTTTTGGGACGTTGAACCGTCACACCGCCATGCAAAAAGTATTGCCACTTTGGTGGGCATGGGTATTGTAAACGGATATAGTGACGGCTCTTACAAACCGGATTCTCCTGTCATGATGGAGGAGATGGTAAAGCTTGCCGTATCGGTGTTGGGGTACGATTTTTATGCCACATACAGGGGGGGTTATCCCTCGGGTTATATTACAACAGCCTATGAGCTTGGCATTTTTAAAATGGTAGGGTACACATCGGGTGAGCCGATTACATGGGAAGTGTTAAACGCAATCGCCTATAATATGATTGATACGGAACTT
>CAZNYY010000470.1:0-2038 GCA_964577335.1 uncultured Oscillospiraceae bacterium
ATCTTCATAAATGGCATAGGCTCTTGTATAATAGGTTTTATTTTTTACAATTGCATTGCCGTAAAAACGAATGCCATAATCCCCAATAAGATTCGGTAAAGCAGTTCCCTCTGCATCCACAAGGTCTAAAGTGCCGATATTATTTAAAATAAATTCATCCTTGGATAACTCTTCATTCGTTGAAATCAGCATGCCGAATTTAATTCTCGTATAATTGATATAGTTTTCAGGTGCCTTTGCAAATACGATCCCATGAGTTCTGGTTACCCAAATCCCATTTTCATCTTTAAATTCTTCTGCAACTCCGGGCGTGAAGGCATCAGGAAACATCACAAGTTCCTCAGGCAAAGGAAGGACTTTGACTTTGAAAGCTACTTCAACGGATGAATCCTCTGTGATTTCCTCTGTGGTAAAGCTGTAGATACCGTCATAATCACTCTCGATGATGTTGTTATTAAATTTAATGTAGTCAATCATATATCCTTCATCCGGAGTGACAGTGAAGCTAACCGTTTCATCTTTTTCAACGTCAATCACACCGCTTTTTGATATTTTTCCGTTGAGGGGATTGTTGACCGTGATCTGATATCCTTCTGTCCACTTTAGCATGGCAAAATACATTCGATTTCCAAAAAAGCCCATATTTTTTAAGGAAACCTCCCGAAGCTCTCCGGGATCCACAACAAAAGTCTTTTTATAGACAAAATAGTTGTCTGTTTCCGGGGTTGGTGTTAGTATAACTTTTAATGGGTTTCCTAAACCATCCTCCATTTGCTCCCAATCCATATTTAAAAGCCATGTCATATAATTATTTTGAGCCGGAAAATTACATAATACATAAATATTTGCCGTTCTGTTGATGCTAAGAGTGAGCCAATCCACCCATGTTACCGTGCTTCCGGACTCCGGGGATTGAATATTGTTATTAGCATCCGTTCTATCACTATAGTGTGTTTGAATGACGATGTTCCCTTCTAATCCGGTTCCACCAAAATCAGAAATCTTACGAGAACCATCACCAAAGGCGTCGCTTCCTACTTGAACATTTTCAAGAACTTTATAATTTTCAGGTTTGGTGCTTAGGGTGCTTACAATTTTAACTTCATCTTTATTTTGGCAGTTTATCGTAAAAATTCTTTCAACATTGTTTTGATTGGTGACCTTCACAAGCAAATCACCAACATTGTTCATGGGCCTTATAATATCCACAGTTGAAGTGGGGTCTATTGGATTTGCTGTTATCACATCATCACTTTTTAAATTATAATAAGTATAATTCAATACGCTGTTATCAAATCCGTCAATTGGAGTCCCATTGATTTTAATAGAATCCAGCATTAAGCTTTGGTCTGCCCACTTAATGGCAACCGCATACATTCCATTGCCGTATCGGCCATAGTTATTCAGACTGACCTCTCTGGTTTCATCTTGTTCAACAGAAAAGGTTTTCCTATATAAATATAGGGATTGTTCATTGTTTTGTGCTTTAAGAAGGATCTCATTTCCAAACTCATCTTTAACCAGTTCCCAGTCTTCTGTGATAAGCCATTTTAAATAAGAATCTCCGTTCGATTTCATATAGGTTAACACATAAACTTCTGCAGATTGGTCAATGGTAAAAGACATCCATTTTTCCCAGCCTGAATATCCCGCGGCGGTCAAGCCATCTGCAAAAGCGGTTTGAAGGATAGTTGCACCTTCAAGCTCTGTTTCGCCAAAATCAGAAATAGGTCGTTGGCTTGACGTTCCACCATGGATAGGGGTGCCAATATCCGCATTATAGGCAACCTGATAGGCTTCTGCATTCGTTGTTTTAGGGTTCACGTATGTGATGATTGCTTCCTGAGCCAAAGCATTAAACCCAATGCTTGAAAAAAGTATGACTAAAATTGAAAATGCTAAACCAAGCGATAAAATTTTTCTCATTTTTCTTCCTCCTTTTAATACATTTAATCATAAAATAAGCAGCAGTCTTGAAATAGGGTTTAGCTTTCCCTTCACCTCCCCGGTTAAAATTTTAATACTTTTGAAAGGATTA
>CAZNYY010000471.1:0-2024 GCA_964577335.1 uncultured Oscillospiraceae bacterium
TGACGACCAAATAAGGCTATCGGCAAGGCTTACGGGGAACCCGCAAAGGCTTGTGTCAACAGGGTCGGGCATTGATTTGGATGCACTGACAAACGAGGCGGGGTTAAACATACCCGTAAACGACATAAACGCCGTGAAAAACCTGACACCGCCGGAGCTGCCCGCATACATCGAGGAAAGGCGAAATTTTGCAATGCAGTACGAAACACAAAGGGTTTCACGCTTTTCCGACCAGATGACGGGCAACAAGCAGCAGGGTGTTATAACCGCAACCGAGGCTATGGCGCTTCAGCAGGGCGGCAGCATGGGGATAGGGCACAAAAAGCTTATTTTACAGGAAACCTTATCGGAGGTTTTTGAATATTGTTTGGCACTTGTAAAGGAGTATTGGAGCCGTGAAGTGGCAATAAGGGTCACCGACAAGCTCGACGAGTTTATGTTTTTCCGTACATCCCAATTTAAAAACAGGCCTGTTTTAAGCGAGGCGGACCCGCATTACCGCCGCCGTTTTAAAAAGCTACACCCCGAGGCACGAGAGCCGCAGTACATGGAGCGGCCGGGAGAAGTGCGGGATGCGGAATTTGACATAAAGGTTACCGTGGGTGCGGGGCTGCCCACAAACCGTGCCTTTGTTTACAGCATGATGATGGAGCTTACAAAAGAAGGCATGATTACGCATGAGGAGATGAGGCGGTGGCTTGTAAACACAATGGGGATACCCGTGTCATCCGAGGCGGAGGAAAATTCGCAGAGCGAACTGCGGCAACAAAACGCCATGTCGTCCACAGGACGTAAAGAGGAGGAAGTATAATGGAAGAAAAAAATTTGAACATGGAAGAAAAAGAAGAAAAAACTGTACCTCTTACGGCTTTACAGCGTGAGAGGGAGCGCCTTCGTGCCATTAAAAAAGAAAATATGGAGCTTAGGGAAAAGGTTGAGGGTATGGACGGAGAAAAACAGCAGGAGCTTGAAAATGCGGCGGCGGAGCGGGATTTTTTAAAGGAAATTAAAAGTCTTCGCCAAAACCCTTTTTATGCGGACATTGAAAACGTTGCCGACGAGGTAATGGAAGCGGCAAGGGAGAGGGGGCTGACACCAAAGGAGGCATACGCCGTACTTTTTGCCGAGCAGAGGGCAGAGCATTTACAAAAAGCGGCGGCACAGGCGGCGGCGGTGCAAGCGGCGGCGGCGCTGGAGAAACGAATACCCGCATTATCGTCCTCGGGGAATGCGGCGGGGAGGTTGCCTAAAATAAGTCTATCCCCCGCAGAAGAAGAATTTGCAATGGCAGCCGGGATTGACCCGGCGGAATACCAAAAATACAAATAATCAGGAGGTAAATTATGAGCGCAATTAAACTTAGCAGAGAAAATTTTGGGGATTTATTGACACCGGTACACAAAAAAATATTTTTTGACAAATACGGTGCGAAAGACAAGCAGTACGAAGCGATTTTTAAAGTTGACGGCATGGGGCAGGCACAGGAGAGTTTTCCGCATCTTGGAGCGTTTGGTGTTTGGGAACAAAACACTGAAGGCTCTGATTTTAATTTTGACGATATAGAAGAGGGCAGTATTGCAACATTTAGTGCCAAAAGGTTTGACAAATCGTATGAGGTGACATGGGAGCTTATGCAGGACGACCAGCACAATGTTATGCGCGGGCTTGGGCGGGGAGGCAGTGCCCAAAAACTTGCAAACGGTTTGCGTGCCACAGAGGAAGGCAACGCTGCCGCCGTTATTTTGGACGGGTTTACCAAAAACGGGTACGACGGAGTGCCGTTGTTTTCAGCAACCCATTCCCTTATCAGCAGTTCGGGCAAGGGCGACAACCTTGCAAGCGGCGTTTTAAACGACGAAAATTTAAAGGCTGCCCTTACAAAGCTGCGCCTTCAGGTTGACGAGGCGGGAGTACTTATTGCGGCGCACGCCGACAGGCTTGTGGTGCATCCCGACTGGGAGTTTACGGCGAGGGCACTTATCGGTTCGACACTTCAGGCGGGGAGCGACACAAACGACAAAAAC
>CAZNYY010000472.1:0-2019 GCA_964577335.1 uncultured Oscillospiraceae bacterium
TAGGTAGGGATTCCCTGTCGAGAGCATCTTTGCTGGCCTACTTGCAGAGCCATGAATCATGGATAGGACAGTCCAAGTCCACCCGGTTCTCGTGGAAAGAAACTATTGAGACAACAACAGGGATGAAAAGACAAATCGACTTGGATACCGCGGTGGATGATTTGACAATGGTCAAAGTCCGCGAGGATCGATATAAAATAACCTCCAGTATCGTACTCAACTACGATATATTGAAGGAATTACTTTCGGTTGACTACCAGCGTGGCGATTATAGTGATCAATTGGATCAATCAGATGAAAATAAGGAAGAAGATTTGGTATTTTAATATGATATAATTATGGATGGATTTACTTCAAAACAACTAATTAAACTCGGGGAGTTACAGTGCGAATTGTCATTGCTTTTACACACGATCAAGAATCCCGGTGGTTCGGCACCCATATTTTCAAACACCACGATCCGGGAAATACACCAACATACCACTCTCATGCGTGAGCAAATAAATGAATTGAAAACAGGAGGATAGCATTATGACAACAGATACTCACTTGGAGTTTATAAGATGCCCGGAGTGTGGCAGTCACGAACAGGCTACTGTAGAACATTCTTTGCCGTGGTGGTCATACGCCCACCATTGCACGAAATGCAATTTTATTATAACCGAAAGCGATTGGGAACGTATATGATACTACTTGATTTGTTCTCTGGAATAGGAGGTTTTCACAAAGGGTTAACTGATGCCGGATTTCAGTTTAGCAAGGTGTATTTCTCTGAAATAGATAAATACGCGATCGCGAATTACAAGTATAATTTCAATGAATCAGAATATATTGGAACAGTTGAACATATTCTCGGAGCAGGAATTGAGCGACCAGACGTTATCACGTTCGGATCGCCTTGCCAAGATTTTAGCCTTGCCGGAGAGCGACAAGGACTTTCTGGCGAAAGGAGTAGTCTTATCGAGTACGCAACTGCCGCGGTATCTCGCTTCCGACCAAAGCTTTTTATTTGAGAAAACGTTGCGGGAACTTTCAGCTCAAACGCTGGCGCAGACTTTTGGGCGATTATCAAAGCCTTTGCCAACATACGGGGTTATAGATGCGAATGGCAATTGCTTAATACAGCATGGGTTTTACCCCAAAATCGAGAGCGGATATACCTTGTTGGACGTCTTGCAGACCGATGTAGAAGCGAAGTATTTCCTATCGGAGAAGATGACGAAATATTTAGAAAGCAGGCTAAAACAAAAAAAAGACGGGTGGAAGTCAAATATATTTCAACAACACTTACATCAGGAACAGCCCCTGGAATGAAAGCCTCCGACACTTTTATTGAAGTTCTAAAAATCGCTGCTTTGACGTCAGTAGGCAAGGATAACGTTGTCGTAGAAATTACACAGCGAGGGAGGGGGAAAAACAAAGGAGGAGTGACTGACGTTTGCCCCACTATTACCTCGAATTCATTCCAACATAACCATTATGTAAATAACATACGAAGGCTTACCGAAATCGAGTGTGAACGCCTCCAAGGCTTCCCGGATAACTGGACTAAGCACGGTAATTTTGACGGACAAATCCGGGAAATTTCATCGACACAACGATACAAGATGCTCGGCAATGCTATCACATCAGACATTGTTCAGTTAGCGGGAAAAAAGATTTTAATGGGCACAGAATTGCAGGACAATGAGCGGAAATAAAAACAAAATTATCGCTTTTAATTATTTCGGCGGTAAATTTAGCTGGCTGGAACACATCTATGATTGGTTCCCGGATGACTTCACACACCTGGTGGAGCTTTTCGCGGGCAGCATGGTCGTTTCACTTAATTATCGAGGAAGAGTAATTAAAACTGCTTGTGAAATAAACGAAGACATTACAAATTTCTTTTCCGTTATCCGTGACCATGAGCCCGAATTGACAAGGTTGTTACTCTTGACGCCATGTTCAGAACAGGAATATAATCAATGTTGGGAACAGTCTAATGATAAGATAGAGCAAGCACGCCGATTTTACGTG
>CAZNYY010000473.1:0-2018 GCA_964577335.1 uncultured Oscillospiraceae bacterium
AGGCAAAAAAGAAGTGGTACCGTTTTGCGCCATGTACTCACGAATTTCAGCAAGTCCGTCCGCATTGCCGTCGAGGGCGTCCGTCCCCACTGCGCCATGGGTATGCACATCAATAAAACCGGGCAGAACAAAAAGGTCCTCCCCCTCTATATCCGCCCCCTTTAGCCTTTCATTTGAAACAGACGATATCTTCCCATTTGTAATTTCAATACCGCCGGATGCAAGTACACCATTTTTGTAAATTTTCCCGTTGATAATCATAAGATTTGACTCCTTATAATAAAATATTAAAAAGTGTTATAGTGAAATTAACTATTTGTACAAAGAAATGGAGAAAAAATGTTAAAACACAATATTTTCACCGTAAAACTAAGTCGTGTTATAAAAAATCTTTTTATTTTTCTGCTTGTGACGGCAGGTTTTTTTGCGGGCGGCAATTTTACGTTATCCTTAGTCGGTAAATCCACCCCGCTTTTTGCATCATCCGCAATATCTGCCGCAAGCGAAAAATCTTTTTTTGAAAGTATTTTCGGTCAAAGTGCAATTTTGTACTCGGTAATCCCCATTACCCGTGCGGCGGCACCTCCATCCCCTACGAGTACGCCTCACATCGCCGAGGAACCGGCTCCTCTCCGCCCCCCGAAAGAAATAAGTATGACGGTTTCAAATGCCGAGGGTTACAAGCCCGAGGGCGGTATTTATGTCACAAACGATTCGGGCTACTCTTTCGACCTTGGGGCTTTGTTAAATGAGAGTCTGAGCATAGAAAAAGAAAGTCCAGCCGTTCTTATTATTCATACCCACACCTCCGAGGCATACACCCCTACGGAGAATTATATGTATCAGGAGTCAGACCCGTATCGCACTGAAAACCCTGAGTTTAACATAACGCTTACCGGGGAAAAAATTGCCGAAACGCTCACCGCACGGGGCATAGGAGTTATACATGACACAACAAGTCACGACTATCCCTCATACAGCGGTTCTTACAGGCGTGCCATGGAAACAATAGAAAAGCACCTTGCGGAAAACCCTTCCATCAGATTTGTGCTTGACATACACCGGGACGCCATTCCCGACACGGACGGCAGTTACCTAAAAACCACAGCCGAGGTACACGGCAAAAAATGCGCCCAAGTTATGGTTGTTGTTGGAACCGACCGGGGCGGGCTTGAGCACCCTGACTGGATAAAAAACCTGCAAGCCGGATTAAAACTTCAAAGAGCAATTGTTAATAAATACCCGGGGTTGGCACGCCCTCTGCACCTTCGGGAGGAGCGCTTTAACGGACACACAAGCCACGGTGCGCTTTTAATCGAGGTAGGCTCAAATTCAAATACAATGGATGAAGCACTAATCAGCGCAAAGCTTTTGGGGGAATGTATTGCGGACATGATTGATAGCGAAACATATTAACTAAGCCTTCCCACAAACCAAATAACCTTGCCTATAACCTTGTACCGGCCATCCCCCAAATTATACTCCGTCACCGGATACTTCTTTTCCATACAGTCGGCAAACAATGTAACTTGGTTTGCCCGCCTGAAATATTTTCGCAAAAACACGGGACCCCCGTCAAAGCTTACAGCCGCAATTTCACCATTTTCAACGGAACTTGTACGCTTTATTACAACTGTGTCGCCCTTTTTAATTCTCATATTTATCATGCTGTTGTCTACAACAACCATCGCCAAATAATCATCCCTTGACGGCGGCAGAGGAATAACAATTGTATCCTCAATGTCTTTTTCCTGTATCACCATATTTGCGGCGGTTTTGTTATTTACAACGGGCACCTTTAAAAACCTTTCCGCAACAGTGTGACTATTGTCGGAAATACCCGCCAGGTATTCCAATGTGACACCAAAAACATCCGCAATTTTTGTAAGGGTATCGTGGGTCGGCGTTATGTAAGCAGTCTGAAGCCCGTCAATATAAGTTGTACTTGTACCAAGCTTTTCTGCAAGTTTCTCCTTTGTTAATCCCGCCTCTTTCATAAGTCTTATAAATGTTGTACT
>CAZNYY010000474.1:0-2014 GCA_964577335.1 uncultured Oscillospiraceae bacterium
TACGGTTGCGGTGTTACCGGAGGTTTTGGATGTTGAGGTTAATATAAACCAAAATGATTTGAAGGTTGATGTTTTTCGCTCAGGAGGGCCGGGTGGTCAAAGTGTTAACACAACCGATTCGGCCGTTAGGATAACCCATGTTCCGACGGGGCTTGTGGTTTCGTGTCAGGATGAGAAAAGCCAGCACAAAAACAAGGATAAAGCCATGAAAATCCTTCGGTCAAGGCTTTATGATTTAATGCAAAGCCAACAGAATGAGGACATAGCCAAGGAACGCAAAAGCCAGGTGGGAACGGGGGACCGCAGCGAGAGGATACGCACTTATAATTTCCCGCAGGGGAGAGTTTCCGACCACAGGATTGGGCTTACACTGCACAAGCTGGATGCGTTTTTAAACGGGGAGTTGGATGAGATTATAGATGCCCTCACGGCAGGCGACCAGGCAGAAAAACTAAAGGGTGAGGAATAGGTTACCCATTTATGCGCAGTAACAAAATTTAAAACACAATTTTGTTGAGTTATAGAAAAATTTGTGGTATGATACCCGTTGTATATATCTTATACTTTAAAAGTATAAAATTTAGGAGGGATGAAAATGGTTGAACTAAAAAACCAAAGTTATTTAAACAGAACTGAGATTTCACAGGAAGAGATTGACGAGGCTATTAGGCATGCTCTTAACAAGCTTGATGAGTTAATCCCGAGGTTTACTGATTATTTTGCCTCTTTTACAACAGATGACAGTGGGCTTAAATATGAGCAGCGTCCTAATACCGGTTGGATAAACGGTATGCAAACAGGGCAATACTGGCTGGCTTATGAACTTACGGGGGAAAAGAAGTTTTTGGATGTTGCCAAAACCCATGTTGCAAGCTTTAAAGAACGTCTTGAAAAAAGAATAAGACTTAACGACCATGATGTCGGGTTTCTTTATTCGCCGTCGTGCGTTGCTGACTATTTGGTGACGGGCAGCGAGGAGGCACGGCAGATTGCCCTTGAAGCGGCGAAAATACTGCTGGGGCATTTTTCCGAGAAAGGCGGCTTTATAATACGTTACGGTGACGGGTCGGAATATGACGGTTTCAGGACAATTATTGATACAATGATGAACCTTCCGCTGCTGCTTTGGGCATGGAAGGAAACGGGTGATAAGGCTTATCTTGACGCAGTTGAAGCCCATTATAGAACTACTATGAAATACCTTGTAAGAGATGATTTTTCTACATATCACCACTATCAGTTTGACCCCGAAACGGGTAACCCAGTAAAAGGTATAACATGGCAGGGCAACAGGGATGAAAGTTGCTGGTCAAGAGGTCATGCATGGGGAGTTTACGGTTTTCCTTTGGTTTATTCGTATAACAAGGATGAAAACCTACCGGAGTATCATAAAAACTACACATATTATTTCTTAAATCAAATGCCTTCCGATAATGTTCCCTATTGGGATTTTGATTTCGGTGAGGGTGACGATGCACCTCGTGACAGCTCCGCCTCTGCAATTGCGGTATGCGGTCTGGATGAGATGTGCAAAATGCTGCCTGATGACGCTCCTCAAAAAGAGATATTTATAAACGCAAGAGATGCTATGATGAAAGCTTTGATAGAAAAATGCGCAAACCGCTCGGCTCCTGATGTTGACGGACTTATCGTCCATGTAACGGGGGCTTTGCCGCAGGGTCATGCAATAGATGCGATTGCTGTATACGGAGATTATTTTTACCTTGAAGCGCTCATGCGCTATAAAAATCCGGACTGGAAAAAATACTGGTAAAATTTTTAAAGGTCTGAACTTAGTACCTGAGCCGATTGTACAATCGGCTCAGGTTTTATAAATTGGATAGAAAGGAACGGTGATTTTAATGACACACAATCCTCCCTGTAATGTGTACATATCCTCCTGCCATCAAAGGGGAGGGATATATCATTATCATTTGCATGAGGATGGAAAGTTAGAGTTTGTGGAGAAAACGCAACTTAATTCCCCGATGTATACAATTATAAAGGACGATAA
>CAZNYY010000475.1:0-2008 GCA_964577335.1 uncultured Oscillospiraceae bacterium
ATGTTTCGCGCATGATATTGATTACGAAAACGCCAGATTCAAAGTAACAGCCTATACAAAATACACCGCAATGTTTGTAACCGTATCGGTAGGTTACAATCAGTATCTGGGGTATCAAACGTCTACGTCATACAATTATGTAGATTATTATCATGGCTGTGACTTCACATATATCGCAACATACTAATTTATATAAAATGAATATTTGCTTTAAAAGTGCTTTAGTTAGTTAGAGCACTTTTTTATTAAAAAAGGAGGGATGCTTTTTGGTTATAAATGCAACGCAATCTCCATTTATTCAGTGGGAGTTGAATGAAGATGGTACAAGAAAGACCACAGAGCAATTAAACGAAGAAATTAAAATAATAAATAATCAGGCAGTATTAAACTTTAAGCCAAGCAGATATCATCGTGTAAATATCGCAAGTCAATTAATTGGAGTTGAAAATGTAGTATTTACTGAAATAGACGCAAACGAAAAGATAAATTTAATTAATCAATTTAAGGTTAATTATGAAAACGGAATTGTTTATTTTTATCCCGATTTAGAGGGTTATACATTAACGGTTTCAAAATATTATTCCGAAGGTTTAATTTTATATCATGCTTCAAGAATTTATGATTACGATTCCGAAGGTGCAATTATAACATTCGATAATTTTGATGGTGAATTAAGCACCGCAAATCAAAATATTACAGAACTGCAAAATATGATAAAAATTACAGTAGGAAGTGTACAGCCTTCTTATGGTATCTGGCTAGAAGAGACGCTCATATAAATTTTGAATAAAATGTACGTTTTATATAAAGGAGTGGTAAATTCGAAATGGCAATAAAAAAAACTAGATTTAGACCGCCAATTAAAGATATAAATGGCAATGTTACATATCCAGATACACATTATTTTGAAACATCTGGAGATCAAGTTAAAATAAATGATACGGAGGGATATTTTGAGTCTAATAATGCCGAAGGAGCGTTACAAGAAATTGCCAACTTAGTCAGCACTAATTACACAAATGTATTGACCTATATGGATGACTTCTTCCCGATGGGGGTGTCTTGGGATAAGGGCGAATCCCCCATATTGACACGGACAGGATTAGCTGTGGGCAAGACTGCTGTAGTCGGTATCGATAACCAAGTTGTCATAAACGATTTCGACAAAATGCCAATCTATCGTGACATATATAAGGTGACGGACTCTTTGGGGAACGAATTTGTGCGGATTCCGAAGTTCTACATCAAAAAGACCGATGGAGTTGGAAGCAAGACTTGGGAAATCTGCAAGTATAAACATGACGGATTCTACCTCCCTTGGTGCTTCTGGGACTTCGCCAACAGCCGAGAGTTGCCATACATTGATGTTGGGAAATACAACGCTGCACTTGATACTACTAAACTCGCGTCGAAGGCAGGCACTTATCCGCTTGTCAGTAAAAATATCGTAGACTTCCGAGGCTACGCACAAGCCAACAACGCAGGAGGCTTACTTGGGTATCAGCAGTTGGATATCCATGTGGTTGATGTGTTGAGGACTCTATTTTTCATCGAGTTCGGAACGCTCAATTCACAGGCTATCATGCGAGGATTTACAGAAGGAGCCTACGCAACGACCCATGTTGCTACTGTATCGGAATCAAATGTCAACAGAATCATACTCGCCAATGCCAATGCGGATTTATTCAGAGTTGGACAAGCGATATCTTGTGGAATATCAAGAGGCGGTCAAGATGTATTTGTTGATAGGACAATTACGGAAATAGTCGTATATGACGAAGCGAGCAAAGCGATATCGTTTGATGGTGACGCAGTAAGCATAACCGAAGGAAATGTACTTTATAGCACAGGTTGGAAATCTGGGTTCAGTGCTAACATAGCCGCTTCAAGCGGTTGTATTGGAGCGAATGATGGAAAATACCCATGCTCTTATAGAGGTATTGAAAATCCGTTCGGCAATGTGTCTCAATTCGTTGACGGTGTGAACATCACGGATTATCAAGCGTGG
>CAZNYY010000476.1:0-2004 GCA_964577335.1 uncultured Oscillospiraceae bacterium
CGCATCTTACCGATAACCGTGATTTGACGGGCTTGGTTTACACAATCAGAAATATGTACAACATAAAAGATGAGGCAACGGACGTTCTTTGGTATGCACCGGGCACTACGGGCAAAGAAATTGATTATCCTCTTGACAAGTATTTTTCAGGCGCTGATATAGGTGCCATGAAGTCTGACTGGACAAATAAAGAGGGCACATATGTAGGTATCACAGGGGGTCAGAACATCCCCGCTACAAATGCAAATGCGGGCGGGCATTTCCACCGAGGTGCATTCCTCTTTGACAGCATGGGTGAGAGATGGTCGGTGGATTTGGGGTATACCATGCTTGAAAGAGAAAGCGGGGCGTATTACGGACGAGGGGGCTGGAATATTTACGGCAGACGTGCCGAGGGGCATAATACAATCGTTATAAACCCGGACGAAAGCCCCGGTCAGGAACCATTAGCAAGAACAACCATTGTGGAAAGTGAGTACAAACCACGTGGGGCATACATGGTGATTGACCTGCAGGACGGATACCGAGAAAGCACATCCTCGTTTAAGAGAGGTTTCTATTTCGGAGATGACAGAAACACGCTCACTATACGGGATGAGATAGAATTGCTTGAACAAAGTGAGCTTTACTGGTTCATGCATACCAGAGCGGACATAAAAATTGACCCTAACGGCAAGGGTGCAACCCTTACACTAAACGGCAAGCAGGTGAGGGCAGAGGTGCTTTGTGACGCACCCCAGTGGAAACTTGAAGTGCGTGACGCTGTGCCGCTTGAAACCTCGCCCGTAAGACCCCAGGGGCAGGTTGACCATGCGGGAATTACAAAGCTTACAATAGCAGCACAGGGTGCAGGTGCGATGAATATAACCGTAAAACTCATACCCGTAATAGAACATGAGGAATTTACGGGAGTTTCGAATACGCCTATAAGCCAGTGGACTGTACCTGACGGGGAAATTCCCGAAAAATCACGCCTGACATCCATTATGGTGGACGGTGAGTTAATTGAAGGCTTCCATGGAGATAAATTTAATTATGAGGTGGAGGTTGAGTATACGGACGAGGTTCCGCCTCCGCCAAAAGTGACGGCAGAGTCGAACAGCGGAACATTTACGATAAACCAGTCGGACGACATTGCAAAACCCACTACAATAGCATTTGTCACAGACGATGGAAAGGAACTTGTTTACACTGTCAAGACAATAGGAATTAGGGTTTGGCAGGGAGAGCGGATTGCAGGTAACTTCTCGGGTGATGTGGAGCTTGCGATTATAGACGGGCTGTCACCCGAGGTGGGATTGCCCGATGAATACGAATTCTTGCCGGTAACGGGCGTATATGCAAACTACATTCCCCAACCTGAAAACCCGCCCCAAAATGTTTTGGATCAAAATTTAAATACCAGATGGGCCGCGGACCGAGACGGTTCATGGGTTGAACTTGACCTGGGCAGTGTTAAGCAGGTTGACGCTGTGGCAATGGCATATATGCTTGGTGGACAAAGGACATACCAATATGAAATTATGTTTTCCGAGGACGGAGAAAACTATAAAATGTATTACAAAGGTCCTTCAGCAGGAAAAACAAACGGATACGAAATCCTGAAGGTTTCAGGAAAAGCCCGATATATTGTGTACAGGGGATATGGGAACAACGAAAATTCCTGGAACAGTATTACCGAGGTCGCTCCCCTGGTGAAAAAATAACTTGATGGTGGCGGGCGAACAACCGCCCGCCTCGCTGGAACACAGGGGCGAGAAAATTTCTGCCGATGTGTTATAAAGAGAAAGGAAGTGGCAGGTTTGAACAAAAAAATTAATTGTATTGTAATGGCTGTTGCAATATTTGTTTTGGTTGCCCTCCCGGCGTTTACCGTAAACGCCGGGGGCGGGGTAACCATCACGTCGCCCATGGCGGGGGAAACGGTAAGCACCAAACATCAAACCTTCAGGGCAGATATAACTGGGGATAGTGTAAAAACGCTGTTTGTGCTAAACGGAGAAA
>CAZNYY010000477.1:0-2001 GCA_964577335.1 uncultured Oscillospiraceae bacterium
GTTACATGATAAGGAATATGCCAAAATTTCGAAGCTTGTGCGATATTGCACCTAACATTGCCGTGCTCACTATGGTTATTCGATTTGTTGTCCCAATCACTAAACATAACACGAATAGTATCTCTTGTTCCTGTTTCGTAACTTAAAGAATTTATAGAAAAACTTTTTGTTTTAACTTTCTTAATTATTTTACCGCTTTGCAAAGCAACCTCATTAGAAGTTCCGTCTTGAACAGAACTTAATTCGTGTAGGTTATTGTTAGTATCACGAACGGCGAAAGGTACGACTGTTGCAGTATAGGGCACATAATCAGTTGCTGTGCTGCCTAATCCAATCTGCAAATCTTTAAATGTCATTTCCTTGCCGCCAAACCAAAATAATATTCGTAGCGTATCCTTTACGGGTGGTTTGGTAAATGTTATATTTATGTTTTGGAATTCCCCTGTCGCCCAACTTGTCACGTCATAAATCTTCAACGACGGTAGATATGCACCCCCACCATAGAATATACCAACCAGTATTCCATTGCCAACAGCAGTGTCTGGTATAGCATAATCACTGTATTTAGCAACTTTAAAACTAAATGTAAACTCCCCGTCTGGTAAGTAATCCCAAATATCGCTACTATGCCACTGACCGTGATAATATGCTGCTGTGTTTGACGGTGGTTGCGGTTGCATACCAGTTCCGCTTATAACACCATTTGCCTGACTTGTTGTCCCTGTCTGCATATGGACAAAAGTGCCTGTTAAATTTGGAATGAGATTAACACCACAGCTATTAATATCAAAGCTACTCGGCACATTTTGAATAGGCACAGGGTTATCAGGTGTTGGCTCTCCGTCTTGCACCGACTTGCCGTATAGCTTTAAATTTCTTAAATACCCTATTTTGCTATTAGGTACTATGATATTCTCGCCTTGAAAGTTTTCTCTATCAG
Organism: uncultured Oscillospiraceae bacterium; assembly: GCA_964577335.1. Taxonomy (GTDB): domain Bacteria; phylum Bacillota; class Clostridia; order UMGS1883; family UMGS1540; genus CAZNYY01. The sequence continues at coordinate 941 of CAZNYY010000477.1, forward strand.
CATTGTCCACACCGATATTTTTAAACAAAATAATCACCACCCGTGCCGTAATAATTAACACCATCTACCGTTTCAATAAATATTTTTTGTACAGCGCCTATAGGCAGTATAGGTATCTCATCATACGCCCATTTCGTTACATTTCCAAAAGTTACAGCAACCTCTGCTGTGCGTTTTATATATAATAAAAAGGATTTTTGATAATCATTTTCAGGAGTATAACCTGCAAAAATAATTGTTTTGTTTTCATTGATTTCAATGGGATTCTCTATTGTTCCGAATATCGCTTTTTGGCGGTCACTAAGGTTAATTTCCACACTGTTTTCGCCCAGCTTATCAAGCGTATCAGGACGCATTTTGTCAGACAACTCTTGAACATCCTTTAAAAGGCTTATAAGTATATTGTAAGAACTATCCTCTGTAACATCTTCATTTCCACCGTGAGTTTTAGCAACCATAACATAAAAGGTGCGGCTGGTTAAAATTGCTTCTTCGTTGCCGTACTGGTCTCTCTTTACAAATAAAACATTACAGGACAACCTTCCTTGCGTGGCAAGCATATCATTTGTTAATTCTATATATGCAAACTCCTTATCCGAAGCGAACAAACCGTTTGCAATCATAATATCGCCAGCTTGATTTGTTGCCGATAGCTTTACATAATTATAAGGTGCTATATTTATATTGCCCCTCTCGTCGTATATTTGTATTTTAAAGCCGCGAGACCTTTCGTCGCCCTCTTGTGCCGAAACAACATCTATTGGCACGCCCGTATAATATGTGGTAGGCAACCTAAGCGTAGTTACCGCTTTACCTATTAAACTTGATTCCATAAATTCACCTCTTTATTCGCTAATTAAATTATCTAAAACGAACATTTCTTGCATTGATAATCGTAGTCCGCCAAGTTCTTCAACTGTAAATTTAATATTGGGCATATCTACCTTTGTATTTTCAAGCTCTTTGATTTCTTCCTTACATTTTTCGGCAGTTTCCTCAGACAAAGGAATTCCATTTGCGTCTGTTTCTATAAAATTGCCTTGTTCGTCTTTCTGTCTATG
>CAZNYY010000478.1:0-1995 GCA_964577335.1 uncultured Oscillospiraceae bacterium
GATGCGATATTATATCAAAATCCTTCGGATTTATGATATAAAAAATGCAAAGCAGTTATTATACGTTGAATTTATTCGCCATCAAGTTTTTAATCCCATTAACTAATTGGAGGAGAGCTATGACAAAAAAACATGTACCTGTTATAAAAGGTGTTTTAAGGCAGCATATGATTGAAATACCTGAGGTTTGTGACGAGGCAAGCGGTATAAGGGTGAACGGCAGACTTATAAAATCACTTGCTTTTACAACAGATGTTGCAATTATAAAAAACATAAACGCCCACGGCATTATAGCCGTGTATCCCTTCACGCCCCATCCTGCTATCACACAAGCTATTTTGGAAGTGGCGGATGTGCCCGTTTTCTGCGGGGTGGGAGGAAGTATCACAACGGGGAAGCGCTCCCGCAATATTGCCCGGCACGCCGAGTATCAGGGTGCGGCGGGTGTTGTTGTAAACGCATCCACTCCGAATGATGTAATACTTGAAATAGGGCAAATAATTGATATCCCTATAATTGTCACAGTTGTAAGCGAGAGATGTGATTTTGCGGGGAGAATTGCCGCAGGTGCGTCCATATTCAATGTTTCGGCGGCAAGTGCCACGCCTTCTCTTGTGGCGCATATAAGAAATTTGTATCCGCAGTTTCCCATTATTGCCACGGGCGGGCCAAATGAAGCGGCAATGATGAGAACAATTGAGGCGGGGGCAAATTGTATTACATATACGCCCCCAACCCCCGCCGAGCTTTTAAGCGATATTATGCAAAAGCACCGAGGAGGATGAAATGCCGAAAAAAAGGTTTTTTGATACTGATGTTTTAACCGTTTTTATGTGTATTTTCGCCGTATCACTGGTGATATGGGGATTTAGCGGGAATTTGCCGCCCGCCGCAAACCCTTATAATTCATATTCGCTCCAGGCTAAGAGCTGGCTATCGGGCAGGCTTGATTTGGGGCAGAACTACTCGCACCTTGAAATTGCCGAATATGCGGGCAAATACTACATAAGCTTTCCGCCTTTTCCTTCAATACTGCTGATGCCTTTTGTTTTGCTTTTCGGCACAAATACACCCGATACGCTGATAAGTGTTATTGCGGCGGCAATTGCGGGAATTTATGCGCTGAAAATAGCCCAAATCTATATAAAAGACCGCTATACGCCGATATTTTGGAGCCTTTTTGTGACCCTTGGCACAAACTTTGTTTTTGTTATGACGCAAGGATGGGTTTGGTTTATAGCGCAAACATTGGCCTTTGCCCTGTCCATGGCGGCGATATATTATGCCATTATAAATAAGCGTGCGCTTTCGTTTTTTTTGTGGGCGTGTGCTGTCGGTTGCCGTCCTTTTAGCGCCCTGTATTTACCCGTATTTATATATATAATGCGAAAAAACGAAACCGGTTTTCGGGACATTTTAAAAAGTTTTGTCCCCGCCGTATTTATGGCGGCGGTTTATATGCTTTTAAATTTTATGCGTTTTGGAAACCCGTTGGAATTCGGACATAATTATCTGCCCGAGTTTGTAAATTCCGAGCACGGTCAATTTTCTTTTACATACATCCCCGAAAATATTAAGAACCTGCTTCGTTTCCCCTCGTTTTCGGAGGGTTTTGCGGTGTTCCCAAACTTTAACGGGTTTGCATTTTTCATTGCCATTCCAATTTTTATAAGCTATATCGTGTATTTCATTAAATCAAAAAAAAGCAGGGCAGATATTACACTGCTCCTGCTGCTTATTATAAATCTTCTTCTTTTAGCCGCACATAAAACCATGGGCGGATGGCAGTTTGGCAACAGATATACCATTGATTTGCTGCCCTTCATGTACATAGGTCTTTTGCAGTTTATAAAAAATAAACCGTTTCCCCCCGCAAATCTTCCGCTTCTTCTTTTTGGCTTAGTGCTAAATGTTGCGGGCACAATCAGTCTTATGACAGGGGCGCTGTAATCACCGCTCCAGATAATTTTTCTGCTCATCGGTGAGAGCATCTAT
>CAZNYY010000479.1:0-1148 GCA_964577335.1 uncultured Oscillospiraceae bacterium
CACCCGGTATATACGAAACCAACTTGTCAACCGCACCCTCGCCGCTGTTTATGGGCAAAAGTTTTACCCCTTCCTTTGAAACAATCAAAAAAGCAACAGGATTTATTGTGACGCCCGCACCGCTGCCGCCGCCAAAAAGCCCCGCATCACTTTCCTGACTTTTGTCCTGATTTTTTTTGCCGCCGAAATCACTTCCCCCAGCACCAAACCCGAACGAAACCCTTGAAATAGGAATGATAGTTGTCCCGTCCACGGTTTCAACCGCTTCTCCCACTATTGTGTTTACATCAATCATTTCCTTTATACTTTGAAGTGCTGTAGATATAAGGTCCGAAATTGGATGTTCTGCCATAACTTGCCTCCATTCTCCGCCTTGGGCGGTACTAAATATTTATACTTTCTGCCTTTTGTGTTTTCCCCAGCATTTTGGCGGCGCTTGCCAAAATACCGAAAATAAAAATTACCCGTATGCTGAAAACCCCTTCAAAAAAAACGTCAAACCTTTCTTTGTTAAAGCTTGGGCGTGCCTCCACCTCGTACTCTTTAAGCGTAAAATGCCGCCCCAGCAGACCTATCATGTTGTAAAGTGTCGCCCATGCAGCACCCGTCATAATACCTGTGTTTGCTGCATCCGTCATCCCCAGCATAACTTTAAGTGTAAACCGCCTTATTATAAGCCTTTTTTTAAGCTTTTTAAAGGTTTCCATGAATGTATGGAAAATGCCTTCAACATTTTCCATTGAAAACTGCTCACCCTCTTTTTTGGGAGGCACCTCTTCCTTTTCCTTTTCGGGCTTTTCTTCACCGCTTTTGTAAACTGTAAACGACATAAACCAAAATGCGGCTTTGACAACCACGTTCGCATCTGTTTCGCCATAAACAGCCGCAACACTTACTCTCAACGATGAGAAAAGAATTGCCGCTAAAAACAAAACAACCGCAAATATGATAAACAAAGCAAGCCTCCTATATCAAATGGTTATGAAAATTATTTTCCCCCCGTGCCCTTTAATTATTCCAAAAAATTCTCACAGCAGGGAAAATATAATTTCATATCAGTCTTCCTTTTGCTCAAGCTCCTCAGGTCTTGGCAAATCATCAAGCGATTTTAAGCCGAAAACCCTAAGAAATTCGTGTGTGGTAACATA
>CAZNYY010000479.1:1158-1991 GCA_964577335.1 uncultured Oscillospiraceae bacterium
TCTGCCCGGGGCATCAAGCCGCCCCGCCTCCTCGATAAGCTCTCTCTCCAAAAGACGGCGTACCGAGCCTGAGCAGTCAACCCCCCGAATAAACTCCATCCTGCCCCGTGTTATGGGCTGGTTGTACGCAATAATGGTCAAAGTTTCAAGTGCCGCACCTGATAATGCCTGCTTGCGGCGGGGCTCCGTCACCAGTCTTACATACTCATGGTAATCTTCCCTTGAACACATTTGATAAGCGTCCTCAAGGCGGATAATTTTCAGTCCCCTTTTATCTATATCATATTTGTCCGACAAAAGATTTACAATTCTGCGTGCTGTATCCCCGTCAATCCCCAAAGCCTTCTCAAACTCCCCTATTGACACAGGCTCCCCCGCACCGAATAATATTGCTTCTATTGCCGCTTCAATCAGTTTTATCTCCAAATAATCACCATCTTATGCAATTGACAGAAAAATTTCATTTTCCGTTTCACATACAATTATTTTTCCCCTCCCCACAAGGTGCAGCACCGCAAGGAAGGTTGCCACAAGTCCGCTTCTGCCGCCGACCCCATCAAAAACACTTTCAAAGCGCACCTGCCTTTGCCCTTTTACAAATCCGAAAACATATGAAATTCTCTCCGGCATTGAAATTTTTTCCCGCTCGGCAATCCCCCGAAACATTGAACGGGGGGGCGGCAACTTTGCCGCGGAACGCTCCAACACCTCCGCAAACGCACGAAAGAGAAGGGATGCGGGCATAGTGGGGTTTTCGACAGGCAAATCACCCAAATTCTCAGGTGCCTTAAAAAAGTTGTTTTGATAACTAAACTCCGCCTCTTTTAAAATCT
>CAZNYY010000480.1:0-1976 GCA_964577335.1 uncultured Oscillospiraceae bacterium
TTATCATGCTTTTTAGGGTTTCGGTCGCCTTTGAGCGGCTAAGCTCACGGTCAAGCCTTGCGGATGCAAAAAAATCTCCCGCCTCCTCGTTCTCATGTACAAGATGCACCTCTCCGATTGTCGCCTCACCAACCTCCTCCATTTGCTTTGTGTATGACAGGTTTAAATACCCTGCCAGGGCAATTAAAATTGCAAGACTTGCTATTACCACCTGTTTTCTTCTTAATACCATCACTATCATACTCCTCCTCATTTCTTTTTTGAAAATACGCCTACATTGTGGGGCGGCACACCTGTTAAAACAGTCACTGCCTCTACAATATTTTGTTTTACCACGGGGTTGTTTCCCCCTTGTGCAATTACAATCACCCCCTGAACCATCGGCGTTAGCTCTTTTAAAATAAAGGGTGACTGCGACGAGCCGGAACCCGTCAAAACAAGCTCCTCCTGTTTTTCCAAGCTTTCCCTGTCCCTTGAGGTGCCGCCTTCCCCCTCGTTTTCTCTTTCGCCCTTCTCGTTCTTGTTTACCGCAGGCACAACCTCGCCCTTTGATTTATAAGTTATCATCACATCCGCACTGCCAACCCCCTCCATTTCGGAAAGAATTTTCTGAAGCTTTTTTTCCGTTTCATAATCAATCATGTCCATGGAGGTTTCGGAAACCGTTTTTTTCTCGGGTACAAAACTGCTGAAACTAAGCAAAGCTATTCCAATAATAAGTATTACGTAAACTATTCTAATATTCTTCTTATTTTTTAAAAATTCGGAAAAGAGACCGCCTTCATTGGTTGATTTCAATATCATTTTCCAAAACCCCCAGTTCGTTTACAATAAAGCTTATAAGTCGCCCGTCAGGGCTTCCTTTTATATATATTTTTTTAATTTCCATGCTTTCGGGGTCCACTAAAACCGAGCAGGTAATCCCCCCCTCCGCCTCCTCATAAATCCGCTCAGTTATCCGCTTTTCATACTCTCTTGCAAGCTCTGTTTGATACTTGTTTTCGTCGGCGGCGATATTGTATTCGGGCAGGAAATCCTCCACACGAATTTCAGTGCCCGTTATACGGGATATGGGTGACAAAATTGCCGCCGCCACCGCAAGCCCTATGAGGGACGCCGAATATTTTTTCATCCTGCCCTCGGGCAAAAACATCTCGCATAAAGCCGAAAAAAGAACCACCGCCAAAATTGTAATTGCATATCCCTTTAAAAATTCCATATAATCACCTTAGCATCGCCCCCAAATTTGAGGCATTTATAAGCATTGCCAAAACCACAATCATTGTAACCCCGGCGGCTGCTACCATCCCCATGAGTGCCGCTAAAACATCCCCCATGTCGGAGAGCGCTTCAATCACCCTCTTGTCCGAAACGGGCTGAAGCACCGCCGCCGCTAATTTGTACGTTAAAATAACTGCACCTATTTTTATAAGGGGATGGATTATTCCTAAAATTATAAATATAATTCCCGCCGCCCCCGCTGCGTTTTTAAGTATTATTGCCGCCCCTGCCACTGCCTCAACAGAGTCGGACAAAATTCCTCCTAAAACGGGCACGGCGGACGATGCGGCAAATTTCGCGGTTTTTGCGGTTATACCGTCGAGTGTACCTGCTGCAAAACCCACAACCCCCGTTATTGCGGTAAAAACGGTAAGCGCTGCGCACACAATCAAAAAAGCGGTATTTTTAATTAACATGGCAAGCTTTCGCACGGAATATTTTTCGTTTATATGGCTTACAAGGCAAAGTGATAATGAAATGTATACCGCCGGCAAACCAACCGTTTTTATTAAAGTGCCCGCCGCCCCTGCCGAGAGCATCAGCGAAGGGCTTAGCGCCGCAAAAACCGAGGGTGAACCCGCCGCCACCAAAAGTCCGCCCATGGCAGGCACTGCGGCATTTGTAAATAATACCATGTCCCCCACTACCCTGCCGCCTGCCGCTGCCACCTCTAAAAAACTTGTTGTAGCAATGCC
>CAZNYY010000481.1:0-1970 GCA_964577335.1 uncultured Oscillospiraceae bacterium
TGTTTGTTGACCCGCAGCATATGACCGATGAAGAATTCTTCGGTGTTTGGCGGGATGGGGAATGGGAAACTCCCTCGAAATTTGATTATAATTATCCGGGTCTTGAAGGGGTAAGGGACGCCGCAAAGGCGAACGATTATTCCCTTGCCAAGGAAAAACTTTTTGACTATTTTAAAAACCGTAAATCCAATACAAATATTACAGCCGGCCGTAACGCACTTTGGGCAAATATGAGAATAGATGATTTTCATCATCTGCAATCAGGTTATGAGCTGGGTGAAATGTGGATAGGGGACGAGTGGGGCAGATATTCCGGCAACGTGCGTACAACTTCAGTAGTACCCGGAGCTACGGCAACCTATTCGGTGCGTGCATGGTATAACGAGGCAAGCTATGCGCAAATTGCAAGGGTGTCAAACCCCAACCAGGCACTTCGCCCCAAGATGGAGGTAATGGTAAACGGTGTTCTTAAAACCTATGATGCCGTGGACGACCTTACCCTCAAAGCGGGAAGATTTACCAGAACAAACTTCGGAAGTGACGAACACTTGCATATTCAGACATTTGGGGACTTTTTGAGTGACCAAACAAGTCAGGCTGTAATAAAATTTAACTTTTCGGATATTGTGGAAGGCGACAGAATAACAAGTGCAAGGCTTGTACTGCATGCATCAGCAATGCCCGCAGGTTCCGGACAAAAACGGCTTATTATCATAAAAGAGCCTACCAACACATGGAATTCACAATCCTCTACATGGAACACTTTTACGGGATATGTTTACTCTTTTAACGGTTTGCCCGGTCGGCATACATGGGAAAAACCAGAGGGGTCGGATGTGGAGTATTGGTATCAAATGGCTCGTTTCCCCGGTTGGACCACCATAGCATATGAGTATCTGCTGACAGGAGACGAGACTTATGCGTACAATGCAATTAGGATTATGGAAGACTATGTAATGGATGTGGGCGGGTATACCATGACAAGCCGTGCAGGTCTGTATGACCCGAACGGAATAAGGGGCGGGTTTACCAGAACACTGGATGCGTTAGCAAAAAATTCGCAGTGGATAAGTACTCTTGAGGTTTTCTTACAAAGCCCTTATGCCACACCGGAGTTTTGTACGGCGGTTGTGAAAAATATTTGGGACACCTCTAACTTCCTCACCGTATATAATACCGACGGCGGTAACTGGAGACAAGCGGAGTTTAACTCGCTCTTGAATTCATCGCTCCGTATGCCGGAGTTTGCGGACGCTTTATCAGGCAAAAACTGGCGCAAGATGGGCATGGATGAACTTGAGCAAATGATTTTTGACAATAATATGGAGGACGGCTCCTACATTGAGGGCACGGGCGGCTATAATATCGGTGCATTTAACAGCTTTAAAAGCTATAAGGATTTAATGCAGGTAAACGGAGTTGCAGTTTCCGAAGAATATGATGAAATGCTCCATAAATCTGCTTACTACAATGCACTTTTGTATGCGCCAAACGGGAGAAGCCTTCAGTGGGGTGATGACGGTGTTTCCACAAGAAACCCGAATGCGTTTAGGGATGTTGCGTCTTACTATAATGACAGTGAGCTTGAATATATCGTGACATACGGTGCATCAGGCACACAGCCGAAATGGACATCACGCCTTTTCCCCGACAGTGCGATAACATTAATGCGTGCGGACTGGACGAAAAACAGCCCGTTTCTGTTTACAAATGTGCGGGGCGGCGGGCAGCATGCCCACTCTGATGATAATGGAGTTATAGTGTATGCGTATGACAGAATTCTTTTGAATGATGCGGGTATTTTCACATACACCTCGGGTGACCCATACAGACAATGGGCACTGTCATCAAGGGCGCATAACACTGTTGTAATAAACGATCGGTCGCAAACACGCTCGCCCATGGGACCGAGGATAACCGGTGAAATTCATAAATTTGACACAAATAATGCGTTTGACGTTCTAAGTCAG
>CAZNYY010000482.1:0-1967 GCA_964577335.1 uncultured Oscillospiraceae bacterium
AATGCACAGGTGGAAAAGATTTGCTCTTTTTATGACTATTTTGAAATACAGCCTGTGGGGAACAACCATTTTATGATAGCAAATCAAACAGTAAGAAGTGAGGATGAGCTGAAGGAATACAATAAAACTATTGTGTCCCTCGGCAAAAAACACGGTAAACCCGTGGTTGCCACTTGTGACGTCCATTTTATTGACCCGGAGGATGAGGTATACCGCCGCATACTAATGGCGGGGAAAAAATTTGCCGATGCGGATAATCAGGCTCCGCTTTATTTTCGTACCACTTCAGAGATGCTGGAGGAGTTTGGATACTTAGGTGAGGAGGAGGCGCAGCGGGTAGTTATAGACAACACAAACCTTATTGCGGATATAATTGAGGATATACGCCCTGTTCCAAAAGAAAAATGCACACCGGAAATTGAAGGCTCGGACAGGGATATTGAAGAGATGAGCAGGAAAAAGGCGGAGGAGATTTACGGGGTTCCGCTTCCTAAAATAGTAAGTGAGAGGATGGAGAAGGAACTTCGCAGTATAATAAAAAATGGTTTTGCTGTTATGTACATGATTTCCCATAAGATTGTAAAAAAATCTCTTGAGGATGGGTACATGGTGGGTTCAAGGGGGTCGGTAGGCTCGTCATTTGTGGCGTTTTTAACCGATATTACCGAGGTAAATGCCCTCCCCCCCCATTATGTGTGCAAAAAGTGTAAACATTCGGAGTTTATAGCGGGCGGCAGCGTCGGTGCGGGGTGCGATATGCAGGATGAAAACTGCCCTAAATGCGGAGAACTTTATTATAAGGACGGACATGATATACCCTTTGAAACTTTCTTGGGCTTTGACGGGGACAAGGCGCCAGATATTGACCTCAACTTTTCGGGGGAATACCAAAGCACCGCTCATAAATATACGGAGGAGCTTTTTTCCGACGGCAGTGTTTACCGTGCGGGAACAATAGGCACTATTGCGGAAAAAACCGCGTTTGGATTTGTTAAAGGCTATTTTGACGAGCGGGGAATAAGGGTTGGCAAGGCAGAGGTTGAACGGCTGAAAAGCGGATGTACGGGTGTTAAAAGAACTACGGGGCAGCACCCGGGCGGAATAATAATTGTGCCCAAAGGGCACGACATTCATGAGTTTACCCCCGTTCAGCACCCCGCCGATAAAAGCCAAAGCGATATTATAACAACGCATTTTGACTATCATTCGATAGATGAAAACCTTTTAAAGCTTGACCTTTTGGGGCATGACGACCCCACGGTTATTAAAATGCTTGAGGATCTTACAGGGGTTGACGCATCAAAAATTCCCTTGGATGAGCAAAGAGTGATGAGCATTTTTTCATCAGTCGAAGCGCTTGGCGTGACAAAGGAAGATGTAGGCAGTGAGGTGGGCACATTTGCCGTGCCGGAGTTTGGCACAAGATTTGTCCGTCAAATGCTGGTGGAAACAAAGCCCAAAAGCTTTTCGGATTTGGTAAAGATAAGCGGACTGTCCCACGGGACGGACGTTTGGACAAATAATGCGCAAAATCTTGTAAAAAACGGTACTTGCACCCTTTCAAGCTGTATATGTACCCGTGACGACATAATGCTCTACTTGATTTATCAGGGGGTTGAGCCGATAACCGCTTTTTCAATAATGGAGTCGGTACGAAAGGGCAAGGGGCTGAAACCCGAGTGGGAACAGGTTATGAGGAAGAATAATGTCCCCGAGTGGTATATAAATTCTTGCAATACCATTCAGTATATGTTCCCCAAAGCGCATGCCACGGCATATGTAACAATGGCATTTAGAATTGCATATTTCAAGGTGTATTACCCGCTTCAGTTTTATATGGCTTATTTCAGCGTTCGGGCGGACGATTTTGATTACATGATTATGAGCCGAGGGCGTGACCTTGTAAAAAGCAAGATGCGGGAACTTGATTCAAAAGGAAAAGAGCAGACCGCAAAAGAAAGGAGTTT
>CAZNYY010000483.1:0-1961 GCA_964577335.1 uncultured Oscillospiraceae bacterium
TGAGGACGGTATTTTGACCGATGCCCAGGGCAGGCGTGTTGACTTTAGAAACACAATTGTTATAATGACTTCAAACGTAGGCGCGCGCATGATAACCGAACCCAAGCTTTTGGGCTTTGGCTCGGAAACGGCGGATGCGGATTACAATAAAATTAAAGACAATGTGTTGGGAGAATTAAAACGCACCTTCCGTCCGGAGTTTTTAAACAGAATAGACGAAATAATCGTATTCCATCAGCTTAGCAACGAAAATATTAAGAAAATTGCGCATATAATGCTTGAAACACTTAAAACACGGCTTTCGGCAAACGGAGTTTCGGCAGATTTTTCGGACGAAGCGGTAGAGCTTTTGGCAAAGGAAGGCTTTGACCCGATTTACGGGGCACGCCCTCTGCGCCGTGCAATTCAGTCGCAAATTGAGGATTTGTTTGCCGAGGAAATGCTTGACGGCAAGATAGAAGAAGGTGACAGCGTAACCGTAAATGTCACAGACGGTAAGTTTACAATAGAAAAGCAAAAGAGTTAACCAAAATTGCCCCCTCACTGGCAGTGAGGGGGCAATTTTTTAACATTATTTTCCGTAATACGCCCTTTTATAAATCTCTTCAAATTCGCTTATAAGTGGATAGCGTGGGTTTGCCGTGGTGCATTGGTCCTCAAATGCACGCTCTGCAAGGGGTGTCAGCTTTGCCGTAAACTCTCCTTCGTCAACACCGCACTCCTTAATACTTGAAGGCATACCTAATTTTTTCATCAAATCACGCACCGCATCTATCAGTGCCTGCACCTGTTCCTCCTGCGTATTGCCGCCAAGACCAAGCTGGCGTGATATCTGCGCATACCTGTAATCGGCAACAAATTCGCCGTATTTCGGGAAAATTGCAAATTTTGTTGGTTTTTGAGCATTGTATTCAATTACATATGGCAGCAGCACCGCATTTGCCCTGCCGTGGGAAATACCATACTCGCCGCCAAGCTTGTGCGCCAATGAATGGTTTATGCCCAAGAATGAGTTGGAAAACGCCATGCCCGCAATACACGATGCATTGTGCATTTTTTCTCTTGCAACCTCGTCGGTGGGGTCGGCAAAACTGCGGGGTAAATATTTAAACACCAGTTCTATCGCCTTTATCGCAAGCCCGTTTGTAAAGTCTGACGCCAAAACAGACACATATGCCTCAATTGCGTGTGTCAAAACGTCAAGTCCCGTGTCAGCAGTGACCCCGGGCGGCACCGTCGCCACAAACTGCGGGTCAATTATAGCCACATCGGGTGTCAGCTCATAATCGGCAAGGGGATACTTTATATTTCCGTTTTCCTTGTCGGTTATAACCGAGAAGGAGGTCACCTCGCTGCCCGTGCCCGAGGTTGTGGGTATTGCAACAAGCTGTGCCTTCTTGCCAAGGTTTGGAAAATGGAAAGCACGTTTTCTGATGTCCAAAAATTTAAGGCGCAACCCGTCAAAATCCGTATCGGGGTTCTCGTAAAACAGCCACATTCCCTTTGCGGCATCAATGGCACTGCCGCCGCCAAGCGCTATTATAACATCAGGTTCAAAACGGCTCATCGCCTCAACCCCTCGGTTTATTGTTTCAACGGAAGGGTCGGGTTCAACCTCCGTGAAAACTTCGCAGTGAACGTACTTGGCACGTTTTCTAAGATAATAAAGTACCTTGTCAACATAACCAAGCTCTTTCATCGTCGGGTCGGTCACGATAAACGCCTTGTGGATATTCGGCATAACCTCAAGATACTGAACCGAGCCCTTTTCAAAATACATCTTGGGCGGTATTTTAAACCACTGCATATTGACCCTCCTCTTGGCTATGCGCTTTTTGTTTAGAAGGTTTACGGACGATACATTGGACGTGGTGGAATTTCGCCCGAACGAGCCGCAGCCCAATGTAAGCGATGGGGTGTTTGTGTTGTATATATCCCCAATCGCCCCCTGTGACGAAGGC
>CAZNYY010000484.1:0-1947 GCA_964577335.1 uncultured Oscillospiraceae bacterium
GTGAGGAACTCAGGGATATAATTCGTTCTATGCAACGTAAAATGGCAAAAGAAATTTTGTTTTCGGAAATGTCACAAACAGAAATTGATGCACTTATGACAATGGACAAGTATTCAACCGATATAAATAAATTCATGGCTTGTGGATTTGAGGTTGATGTCGAAAGTGATTTACTTGCCGAAGCGTTGTCGAAGCTGGCTGTGAAAAGTCGTGAAATCATACTGCTTGCGTATTTTCTTGATATGTCTGATACAGAAATCGCAGAAGCATTGAATATGGTACGGCGAACGGTACAGCACAGACGGACAATCTCACTTAACAAATTAAACAGGTATATGGGAGGTAAAATTAATGCAGAAGAATAATGCGACAGTTTCGTTTCCTGTCATTGCGGCGGCTGTAAACGGCGATGTAGATGCCATAAATGCCGTTCTGAAACGGTATGAGGGTTACATAGCACAATTGTCAACAAGAACTCTGTACGACGAGGACGGTAACGTGTATGCGGTTGTGGATGAGGAAATGCGCCGCCGATTGGAAACTAAGCTAATTACTAAGATTCTTAAATTTAAGGTAGCGTAGTTTTTAAATCCTGTGCAAGAGCGTGTTTCCCTTTCCACGCTCTTGCTATGGGATTTATCATTCTGTAAAAGCATATCGGAAGGTGTGCTTTTACAGGCTGATAAAAAGCCTTGAACCTTGAAAAAGAAAGCGTAAATTTACGCAGTATAGGGCAGTCGGATACATTCCGGTACAAACGAGCCGAGCGGTGAATACGCCATGAGCCATGCACTTATTTATAAGTGTAGGTGAGCGAGTAATATGAGTCGTAAAATAGGCAGCAGGCCTATAGGTCATGACTTTGTTCCCGGTATAATGATACTCCCGTTTTGAACGCTTCACAGCATTGAACGGTTCGCCATCAGCATGGGGAAAGGTGAAACTCCTGTGGGCTGACTTGCAATCAGCCGTCCGATATAGCCTTTTGTTTTGATATTAGAAATAAACAGATAGTTTCGTCTGCTTATTTCTAATATCAAAAAATTTATGAAATGGGGATTTATATGAACAATATTATTTTTGCAAGTAAAGAGCATAAGGATTTTTACACTCAAATGCTTACTAAAGCTAAAAACGATGATTCCTATCATCGTGCACTTTTCTACACAATGGGAATTTGCACCGAAACAAGGCGGAATATTGACACGCTTTTTAACTTCAAAGAAAAATGTATTGAGCCGGAGGGACTTCATGCAGGATGGCAAACAAGCGGAACAGACCGCTTATGCCGCCTTGCGTTTAATCTATGGAACGGATGGACGGAGGAAAAAAACGAGCAAACCTCTACGCCATATGAATTATTTAATTGCGAATTTGCACCGTACTTTTTTGAAGCGGTAAAACTCCGCTATCCCGAATATTGTCATAACAAGGTTAAAGCTATCCCCCGACCAGTAGAACATATCTGATAAAATCAGAAAAGAGGTTATCTTATGAAAGCTAAAACTTTAGCCGAAAATACAAAGGAATTATGCCCTAACTGTAAAACAGGGCAAAAAGCTTATCTTTTAGACAGGCATAGTCCATTTTGCCCCTATATTACTTATCATAACGGAGTGACCTGTTTTATGTTCAAACCATTATTACACTATGCAGGAGTAATGTAATATTTTATAGATAATAATCACAAATATATTTTTGGGAGGAATTACTCATGAATAAACTTGAAGCTATGCAAAATATGAATCCTGTATTGATTTCGGCTGATGAACTGGTTGATATAAATGATGTACAAGTTAACAAGTCACTTTCAAAAGCTGAACGCATTACTGAATTTGTAAGGCAGATTAAAAATCCATATTGCTTTAAATGTGGTGATTTTGTTGTGAAAGCAAGGTTTTCCGATAATGGTCTTTCGATGGAGGATTGTTTGCAAAGCATTTTGCT
>CAZNYY010000485.1:0-865 GCA_964577335.1 uncultured Oscillospiraceae bacterium
TCACCACAGACCATATTATGCCTTCAAATGCAAAACTTTTGCCGTTTCGTTCAAATATACCGTACTTGTCGGAGTTTTGCCTAACCCCCTGTGACCCTGATTTCCCCGCAAGAGCCAAAGAAAACGGCGGCGGAATAATTGTGGGCGGCACAAACTACGGTCAAGGTTCATCCCGTGAGCATGCGGCGCTTGCACCTCTTTATTTGGGGGTTAGGGCGGTTATTACAAAAAGTTTTGCAAGAATTCATATGTCAAACCTCATAAACTCGGGGATAATCCCCATGGTTTTTGAAAACGAAGGGGATTATGATAAAATCAGCGAGGGTGACGAGCTTGTGTGCGAAAACATTATTGCACAAATAAAAGCGGGCGACGAAATAAAGGTGAAAAACAAGACGAAAAACGAAGAATATTTGACAAATGTTACATTGTCACCAAGGCAGAGGGATATAATAATTGCCGGCGGACTTTTAAATTATACAAAGGGCAAATAAATAGCAACGCTAATGCGTGCGGAATGGAGTTTGTAAATGGAGCAAAAAATAAAAACGGCATCTGAAAAATTTGCAAGGCTTGTGGAGCAGCAGCTTTTGCGGGCACAGGAGATGAAGAAAAATAAAGATTTTATTGATTATTCGTCCCTTGACAAGATAATAATAGGTGTTGTGGGGGGCGACGGGATAGGCCCTGCAATAACAAACCAGGCACAGAGGATACTTGAGTTTTTGTTGGATGGAGAGATAGCAGGGGGCAAGGTCGAGTTTCGTGTGATAGAGGGGCTGACCATTGAAAACAGGGCGGCTGCTATGAAAGCTATTCCCGAGGATGTGCTTGAGGAAATAAAAAAATGTCATGTAATATTAAA
>CAZNYY010000485.1:875-1946 GCA_964577335.1 uncultured Oscillospiraceae bacterium
ATGTTGCCATGCGAAAAGAACTTGACCTTTTTGCGAATGTCCGCCCGGTAAAGGTTCCCGAGGAGGGGATTGACTGGACGTTTTTCCGTGAAAACACGGAAGGTTCATATGCTTTGGGCAGCGACGGGTTTGATGTTGACGAGGACGTGGCTTTTGACTTTTGTGTTACAACAACCGAGGGCAGCGAAAGAATTGCCCGTGCGGCGTTTGATTATGCCCGCAGAACAGGCAAGACAAAGGTGACAGCCGTTACAAAGGCAAATGTTGTAAAAACCACGGACGGAAAGTTTTTAAGCGTATGCCAAAAGGTTGGGGAGGAATACCCCGAAATTACTTTGGATGACTGGTATATTGATATAATGACAGCAAAACTTGTGGACAAAAAGCGCAGAACCGACTTTTCTGTAATGGTGCTTCCTAACCTTTACGGCGATATTTTGACGGACGAAGCGGCGGAGTTTCAGGGCGGAGTAGGTACGGCGGGCAGCGCCAATATAGGCAAGAGATATGCCATGTTTGAGGCTATTCACGGCTCGGCACCCAGAATGGTGACGGAGGGCAGGGACAAGTATGCCGACCCTTCAAGTATTATTCGCGGCGGTGTTATGTTGCTTGAGCATATCGGTTATATTAAAGAGGCGGAGGCTTTGTCGGATGCGCTTGATAAATGTATGTTTACCGAGAAAAAGCTTGTTATAACAGGGCGTGACAACGGCGCAACAAGTGCGGAATTTGCAGATTATATTATGGAAACAATTAAAAGCGGGCAGTAGGGTTAGCCTGCGGGAAATGATGGGGGGAAATTATGCCTGAAGGTTATAAAAAAGTTTCAAATGCTGTTATTAGAAGGCTGCCGAGGTATTACAGGTACCTTGCCGAGCTTAAGGCTGAAAACACGGTCAGGATTTCTTCCATGGAACTTGGCAAAAAAATGAATGTTACCGCATCACAGATAAGACAGGATTTAAACTGTTTCGGGGGATTTGGGCAGCAGGGTTACGGGTATAATGTTGAACAGCTTCATGCGGCAATCGGCGACATTGTGGGTCTTAATAAAAACTATAAAACCAT
>CAZNYY010000486.1:0-1939 GCA_964577335.1 uncultured Oscillospiraceae bacterium
ACGGCACATCGTTTGACAAACTTGTCAAATGAGAAAGTTCCCCTATTATTTTGATTTTCAACGTTAACGCAATTTCGCGTTGGGTGGTCAAATAAAAAAAAGGTGATCCCCGGAAGAATCACCCTTTTCAAATGGAATCACTTTAAACCCTGTAAAGGTTTCATCCTGTCAATTCGCTCGAACAACACCTGCACCGGTTCACTGTTTATTATGCTTTCGCATATCTCCAGCATCTCCCGGACTGGATATAACTCGCGATTATCTTCTGCCATATCCTGAATTATCCTTAGGGTACCAGCCATCAGATTAGGAACCCTTGTCATCATCAGATTTGCATCTCCGCCATTGTCTTTAAATTCTTGTAAAATTTCTTCTGCTGTCATAATTGTATCGTTTTATTCGTTTGTTTTCTTGCTTCCATAATCTTTAAATTGCATTGTTTATTTCTGCTCTTTTCTCTATCAGTTCAGTAATAACGATTTCACACATACGCGCCAGCCTGCTAAACCCTTCGGATGCTTCGTTACCGTCATTACACGCCCCGTCCATACTCGAATAATAATAGGCAAGGTCTTTTATTCCCTGCAGTAAAAAAAGGGGTTCATGTAATTCATCGTTAATAACTGCGATTGCATTTCTCATTCTCTGCATTTTTTCATTTGCTTCCATAATTTCTAAATTCTTTTGATTGATAAAATTTGTTTAGGTTCGTATTCACATAATACCTTTATCACATCCATACTTAGATGTTCAATACTTTTCACTCCTTTTGCCAGATTCGGGATCCAGCTAAAGAATAGCACTCCATCCTGAACACCCCGTAACAATCCCCGGCGGGTGTGTTCTTCCGTCTCGATCTCAACGATCCGGGCTTGCTGGTGTCCTTTGCGCCCGTTCATCAATTCGTCTACTTGTTTTTGTAATTGTTCTTCTGTCATATTATTGTTTGCTTTAATGTTCGCTGCAAATGTATAAATATAATTATTCATACAAAACAATAATGATTAGTTATAGTACACTTTAACTTTATTTAGTATAACTGAAATTATACTTATGCCATTAAAAAGTATATCTTTGTCGTACACATTAAATATGTATGCTACGAATAAAAGAAATATTGAAAGAAAAAGGGCTGACCCAAAAAGAATTAGCCGAAAAAATCGGAGTATCTCGAATATCGATAGTAAAAACTATTGCGGGGAATCCAACTGTGGATACACTCCAAAAAATAGCAAGTGCGCTCAACGTCCCAATAGTTAAACTATTCGACAATAAAGAAGAAAGTAATACAATCAAATGCCCCAACTGCGGGGAACAAATAAATATCACCGTATCGGAAAGCAAAGCATGATCCGTGGATAGCGTGCCGTCATTGACGTATTGGTTTACCTTTTTGGGCAAATTCCCGTTAATTCGGACGCTTCCCGGGTGGTGTAAAATCTATTTGGCTTTATCAATTCTTCTTCTTGTAAAAGCCCTCGCTGTATTTCTTTTCGAATCGTTTAATCGGCTCGTTATATTTCCGGCGCAGTATCATTCTTTGCACGTCGTACGTGAAATATACCCTCTTGCCACGGCTCTGAATCAGTCGGGCTTGGACTATCCTCGCCCACCTGCGAACGGTTCTTGTGCTGCAGTTCATTGCGACAGCAGCTTCTTTTTGCGTTGTGTAGCCACCTTTTTTTGGCATGCTTTTTACAGCAGCGATATATTTTTCAACTTCTTTTAGTGTATCCATAATTATTTTTTTTTTACCCAAATTAAACCAAGCGGACAAACGGAAATAACCCCCACGGCCTAAAAAAGTGGCGCGCGTGAAAGAGGGAGGGTGGTGAGGTTTGGAACCCCTTCGAGCTTTTTTAAAAAACCCTCCCCGGCTCTTTGCTTTGCCGTGCAGCCTTTCTCCCCGGCTCTCTCGCCCTCTTTACTTCCTCGCTTG
>CAZNYY010000487.1:0-1890 GCA_964577335.1 uncultured Oscillospiraceae bacterium
ATAGGTATAACTATGGTCAATCCAGATTCAAAATTACAAGGGTTATATAAATATACTAAATTCATTTAATCTCATGCAGGCGGTTTGCTTTTCCGGTCATAGGCCTTGCAGTTTACCAGGATACGGTGACCCCAATAACCCTAAGGCGAAAAAACTGATTTGTGGGCTTCACGGACAAATTGAAGATGCGGTGACGCGAGGTAAATTTATTTTTTTAAATGGTGCAATGGCTGGCTTCGATATTTTAGCGGCGGAACAAGTGATTGCATTAAAAAAAGCGTACCCACAGATACGCATTATCACAATCGCACCATATTCTGTTTATTTTTATAGCCATGAAAATTGCTGGACACCCGAATGGATTTGTCGAGCAAATGAAGTCTTTCAACAACACGATTTTGGCATAAGCCTTGCTGAACATTATCGCTCCGGTATTTATTACGAACGTAATCGGGTCATTGTAGATCACTCTTCGGAGCTTATTTGCTATCGTGACGGCGGCAAGGGAGGGACAAAGCACACCCTCAATCTTGCGATTAGCCAATCAATGTCTGTTTATAATTTATATAATGACACTTAGCATGACAGTTTTTATGTAAAAGCTTTGGACCTTTACCTTGATTATTTCGTGTTTACACAATATATTATTATATAGAAAGTGATAAATTGGGGGGGCAATATGACAAAGCGAAAAAGAGCAATACAAATAGCAGTAATTATAGGGCTTATTACCGCTGCATACATCCCTGCTTTGCTTCATTGGACCTTGGGTATTACATTATCTAATTACCTTGTTTCACAGCGTATTATAATTCATATCGGTCTTTTTACAGCATGGGGGGTTTCTGTTAAACATCGTATTGTTCAAAGACAGGTAAGGATTTATCTTATTACATTTGTTGCCCTTATAATATTTTGGCTATTGGCGCGAAGCTTTAAATATTATCTGATTGAGGATGTTAATATCCTGCGTTATCTGTGGTATTCCTACTATATCCCCATGCTGCTTATTCCCTCGCTGGGTGTTCTTGTTGCCCTAACTCTTAGAAAACCGGAGAGATACCGCCTGCCCCATCTATGGGTCGGAATTGTGATTGTCCCCACTATTATTCTTCTTTTACTAGTGCTTACAAATGACGTACACCAACTCGTCTTTGCCTTTAATCACGATGTTTGGACAGATAAAAATTATTTTTATCAACCTATCTACTGGATAGTTTTGACATGGGAGATTTTGTCCGGTTGCACAGCAATGGGCATTCTTATCGCAAAAGCTCGAGCTCCGCGCACCCATAAAATTTTGTGGCAGCCGATAATTCCGCTTTTTATAACTGTCTTATATGGTATATTATATATTACGGAATGGCCCTTGCTGCGTCTGTTTGCAAGAGACATGACCTTTATATTCTGCCTTTTTTTCACTCTCACCTTAGAGAGCTGTATTCAGTGCGGGCTTATACAATCAAATGCCAGATATACAAAGCTGTTTCATGCCTCATCCCTTGGGGTGAGAATTGTTGATAAAGACTGTACCTCCCTTATTTCCTCTGCAAATGCTCGTTTTGTGTCAGAGCAAACACTCCTTGAGCTGCAACAGGCTCCTGTTCTGCTCAGTGATGGAACAAGGCTGTCCAGTGCCCCCATCAGCGGCGGGCGTAACGTTGTGTGGCAGGAGGATGTATCTGAGCTAATTGATATTGTTGCACAGCTTGAGGATACATATGAGCTTTTGCAGGGAGAAAACACTATATTAGCTGAGGAATACCGCACAAACAGCACCCGCCAATCCCTTGTGGAAAAAAACCGGCTATACAACAAGGTTCAAACACAGACAAAGGGGCAAATAGAAAAAATAGAGCAGTTGACAGAACAGCTTTCCCTTACGGAAAA
>CAZNYY010000488.1:0-1885 GCA_964577335.1 uncultured Oscillospiraceae bacterium
TACAATAAATTCAAGATAGTGGGAGGTATTTTTCTATGGATATCAGGTATGCGGCCAACCCTACCGACGTTAAAGGGTATACAACTGAAAGACTGCGTAAGGATTTTTTGATTGAAAATCTCTTTGTGGCAGGTGAAGTTAACACGGTTTACAGCCATGTTGACAGGATTATTGTCGGAGCGGCTTGCCCGGCAGGTGAAACTTTGAAATTGGAAGCCAGTAAGGAACTGGGCGTGGAATTTTTCTTACAGCGCAGGGAACTTGGTATTATAAACATCGGCGCTCCGGGTACGGTTGTAATAGACGGTACGGAGTATAAGATGGCATCAAGGGACGGGCTTTATGTGGGAATGGGCGCCCGTGTGGTTGAGTTTAAGAGTGATGACGCTGCAAATCCTTCAAAGTTTTATTTTAACAGTGCCCCGGCACATAAAACATATCCGAATGTTAAAATTGATATAAGCACGGCTAACGCTGTTAAACTTGGAACACCTGAGGAGTCAAATCACAGGACTATATATCAGTTTATTCATCCGGATGTTTGCGATACATGCCAGCTTTTGATGGGTCTTACAGTGCTTGAGCCTAATAATATTTGGAACACTATGCCCACTCATACGCATGACCGCAGAATGGAAGTATATCTGTATTTTGATATGCCCGAAGACGCTGCTGTGTTCCACCTCATGGGTGAACCAAGTGAAACGCGCCATATTGTTATGAGAAATGAGCAGGCGGTTATTTCCCCAAGCTGGTCAATACATTCAGGCGTTGGCACCAAAAACTACACCTTTATTTGGGGCATGGTGGGTGAGAACCAAACGTTTACGGATATGGACCATGTGGCGGTACAAGACATTAAATAATTAGGGGGAGTTTTTGTGATATTGGATGACTTTAGCTTAAAAGGCAAGGTTGCAATTGTTACGGGTGCGAGTACGGGACTTGGACAAGGTGTTTGCTTGGCATATGCCGAAGCGGGTGCTGCGGTTGTAGGTGTTGATTATGTTGAAATGCCTGAAACACAGCAGCAGGTTGAGGCGTTGGGCGGCAAGTTTTTAGGTATTGTTGCTAATTTGCTTAGTATTGAGCCTGTTGAGGGTATTGTACAGAAGGCTGTTGAAACCTTTGGCTCGCTTGATATTTTGTTTAACAATGCGGGTATTATAAGAAGGGAAGACGCAATTGATTTTACGGAAAAAGATTGGGACGATGTTATGAACATCAACGTAAAAACAGTGTTCTTCTTTTCGCAGGCGGCTGCCCGCCAATTTATTAAACAGGGCACGGGCGGAAAAATTGTAAATGTTGCGTCAATGCTTTCCTTCCAAGGCGGTATCAGGGTACCTTCTTACACGGCAAGTAAAAGCGGTGTAATGGGTATTACAAGACTGATGGCTAACGAATGGGCAAAGCATGGTATAAATGTAAACGCTATCGCCCCCGGCTATATGGCGACGAATAATACGGCCGCTCTTAGGCAGGATGAGGACAGGAGCAGTGAAATTTTAGGTAGAATTCCTGCGGGAAGATGGGGCTTGCCCAGTGACATGAAGGGGCCGGCAGTGTTCTTGGCATCATCAGCGGCGGATTATGTAAACGGATATACTTTGGCTGTTGACGGCGGCTGGCTGGCAAGATAATAGAATAATGTAAAACAGGCTGCATAAAAAAGGCTTTTTATGCAGCCTTTGTATAAAAATATAAAACCGCAATATTTCATAAAACCTTCGACCCAAACGGGTTTGGGTCTGGCGGGGCTACCCGCAAGTAATACGCCTTATCTGCCCGCAGATAAGAATATGCGTACTTTATTACTATTTGTGCCGGTGCGGGGCGGCGGAATGGAGATGTAACGTGATAAAATCACGTTAGCCTCCGGCGG
>CAZNYY010000489.1:0-1885 GCA_964577335.1 uncultured Oscillospiraceae bacterium
GGTCCGTGGTGATATTATCCCCCAGTTTTATTAAAACCTTGCCCGAAACCTCATCACCAAGTGCATGGTTTATGGGAAATTCTTTAATATTCGGTCCCCTTACAACCTCAACCTCGTCACCGTTTTCGGCGGGGGCTATTACCATATTATCATTTATCAAAAACCTTTCCGGCATTTTGACCCCGGGGGCATCCCCCAGTTCATCCGGATTTGAAAGCACACCGGTAATTGCGGAATACGCCGCAGTTTCCGGGCTTACAAGATACACCTGTGCGGAAACCGTGCCGCTTCTGCCCTCAAAGTTTCGGTTAAATGTGCGAAGGGACACTGCATTTGTGCGGGGCGCCTGCCCCATACCGATACATGGACCGCATGCCGATTCAAGCATCCTCGCACCCGCCGCCACCATATCCGCCAACGCCCCGTTCTCAGCCATCATATTAAGCACCTGCTTTGAGCCGGGGGAAATAACAAGACTGACATCAGGATGCACTGTTTTGCCCTTTAATATTGCCGCCACCTTCATCATGTCCATGTATGACGAGTTTGTGCAGCTTCCTATTGCAACCTGGTCAACCTTTATTTTGCCGATTTCGTCAACCGTTTTAACCTTGTCGGGGCTGTGCGGCATTGCCGCCATTGGACAAAGCCCCGTCAAATCAATCGTAATTTCTTCATCATATACAGCATCATGGTCGGGCAAAATTTCGGTAAAATCATCTTCCCTTCCCTGTGCCTTTAAAAATTCGCTTGTAATATTGTCACTCGGGAAAACAGAGGTTGTCGCCCCAAGCTCCGCCCCCATGTTGGTAATCGTCGCACGTTCCGGCACCGAAAGGGTTTTCGCACCCTCTCCCCCGTATTCAATAACCTTGCCAACGCCGCCCTTTACCGTCAGCCGCCTTAAAACCTCTAAAATTATATCCTTCGCCGAGGCATAGCCGCCAAGTGCGCCCACAAGATTTACTTTTACAACCTTCGGCATTGCAAGGTAGTAAGGACCTCCCCCCATGGCAACAGCCACGTCAAGCCCGCCCGCACCTATTGCAAGCATACCTATGCCGCCGCCCGTAGGCGTGTGACTGTCCGAGCCAAGCAGCGTCATCCCCGGCACACCAAAACGCTCCAAATGCACCTGATGGCAAATCCCGTTGCCGGGACGTGAAAAATACACGCCGTGCTTTGATGTGACCGTTTGTATGTACTTGTGGTCATCAGCATTTTCAAAACCCGCCTGAATTGTGTTATGGTCAATATAAGCTACTGACTTTTTTGTTTTAACCCTCGGAATCCCCATCGCTTCAAACTGAAGATACGCCATGGTACCGGTTGAATCCTGGGTCAGGGTCTGGTCAATCCTAATAGAAATTTCCTGCCCCGCTTTAAGTTCTCCGCTTATAAGATGTTCACTTATTATTTTTTGAGTTAAATTAAGCCCCATAGATTTCACTTCCTTTATTACTGTATTTTTACCAAAACCTGTTCATTGATATTTATTAAACAAGCTTTAGTATAAACCAAGAGTTCAAATATGTCAAGCCAAATGTATGATATTCGCCCGTTCCTCATCCACATTCAAAGCCCTGCACGAAAACAAAATCACCTGTCCCCGCACAGCACGTCGGGCAAGCATTTCAAGGGTGTTTTTCATTCGCTTTTCATCATAGTTTACAAAACTGTCGTCAATAAACACAGGCGGCGTATTTTCACCGAAAATCATGTCGGTAAGGGCAAGGCGCACCGCAAGATATACCTGGTCGGTCGTCCCGTGGGAAAAATAATCAATCTCACGGGGGGCGGTGTTCCCCATCAAAACATCATAATTTTTGCTTATTTTAAGGGAACTGTGCTGGTGGTCGGTTGTCTCCCCTATTATTTCGGACGA
>CAZNYY010000490.1:0-1884 GCA_964577335.1 uncultured Oscillospiraceae bacterium
TAAGGCTGCCCGAAGGGATAAAATATACATATGATTTAAAAATTGCGGCGGAGGGAGCCGATTTTTTGGTGTTTGCCGTGCCTTCGCACGCTGTTTTAACAACTGCGAGGGCGCTTGCACCCCATGTAAAAAAGGATGCTGTAATAATAAATGTTTCAAAGGGTTTTGAAAATGGAAGCTTGCAAAGGCTTAGTGAGATTATAGCGGTGGAGTGCAAAAACAGCCATGTTGCGGTTTTAAGCGGACCTTCCCATGCCGAGGAGGTTGCAAAGGGCGTTCCCACAACGGTTGTTGCGGCATCGGCGGATATTGGCGTGGCAAAGGCGGTGCAAACCCTTTTCATGTCCGCCAATTTTCGGGTTTACACAAACGAAGATGTGGTAGGGGTGGAAATAGGCGGTGCGCTTAAAAATGTAATAGCCCTTTGTGCGGGTATTTGTGACGGGCTGGGGCTTGGGGACAACACTAAAGCGGCGCTTATGACCCGTGGGATTGCAGAAATAAGCAGACTGGGCATTAAAATGGGTGCGGTACCCGCAACCTTTGCGGGGCTTGCGGGAATTGGGGATTTAATTGTTACATGCACCAGTATGCACAGCCGAAACCGCAGAGCGGGGATACTAATTGGGGAAGGTGTGCCTGTGCCTAAGGCACTGGCCCGTGTTCATATGGTGGTGGAGGGTGTTACGGCAACGGATGCGGCGTACAGGCTTTCCGAAAGGTTTGATGTTGATATGCCCATAACCTGTGCCGCATATGAAATTTTATTTTTGGACAAAGCGCCTGCCGATGCACTTCGTGACCTTATGGAGAGGGAAAAAAAGCATGAAAATGAAGATGCGGGGCAGTGGGGAGAGGGGCTTATATAAAGTAAAACGGGGTGACACCGCAAAAAGTGTCACCCCGTTTTTTATACTACCTTCTATTCTTTTATCTCCATATGCCTTTTTATTTTCTTCGTGGTGGTCTTAATAAACTCCTCACGGCGCACGATAACTTCGCCTATCCTTTTAAAGTTTTGAAGTGTTTTATTGACCTTTAACACTTCACCGTCAATCAGTTTTTGAAGCTGTTCTTCGCTATAATTTTCTCCAAGTTCCAAGCCTACCGCCTCAAAATCAGGCACAATTTGAGCCACTATCAATGTGTCGCCCTTGCCGTCATCCCGTCCGTACGTCATGGACTCCGAAATATACGGGCTGCGCCCCAAATAAGTTTCAAGCTCCTCCGGATAAATATTTTTTCCGTTTTTAGTTACAATAACATTCTTTTTGCGACCTGTTATATACAAAAATTTACGGTCGTCAAGATAACCCATGTCACCCGTGTGAAACCATCCGTCTTTTATAACTTCGTCGGTAGCCTCTTTATTATTGTAGTAGCCCATCATAACATTTTCGCCCTTTACCGCAATCTCGCCCACACCTTCATCATTCGGCTCTACAATCTTAATCTCGGTTCCCGGAAGCGGTAACCCCGCAGAAGCATCATCATAAAGAATATCACGGTTTAGCGCCGCAATGGGAGAGCATTCCGTAAGCCCGTAACCCTGGCGCACTTCAATCCCCAAATCCCTAAGTCCTTTAACCGCCGCAGGGTCTATAGCGGCGGCACCGCTTACCAAAAGGCGCAAATGCCCGCCCAGCATTTCATGAATTTCCTTAAAAATCTGTCGGCGTGCATCAATACCCAAAACCTTCAGAAAACGGCATATCCTCACGCCGAGTTTAAGCTTTTTGTCACGTCCGGATTTTTTTGCCTGCTGCCAAATTTTATTGTACATACTTTCAATCAGCAAGGGAACCCCCAGCATCATTGTAGCCTGTGATTCTTTAAGGTTTTTAGTTATATGCCTAAGTCCTTCGCAGTAGGCAATGGTACAAC
>CAZNYY010000491.1:0-1878 GCA_964577335.1 uncultured Oscillospiraceae bacterium
GGTGTGGCATTTTGCCACACCTCCTTTTTTGTTTTGGTAATAACCTTATATAAAACGTGGATAAAGGGAAGGATATAGGAATGAAAAAACCTTAAAAACATGGTAATATTTTTGTAAAATCGTTGCAATTTGTCGCCAAAGGTTGTATAATGAATAGACTTGCGATAATAAATAGAAGGATGTGATGTTAGGGTTGGAACAAAAGCTGACTTTGTATGGCTTTAACAACCTCACAAAAACACTTAGCTTTAACATTTATGATGTTTGCTATGCAAAAAGTGAGCGGGAGCAGAGGGATTATATTGCTTATATTGACGAACAGTATAACTCCGACAGATTAACAAAAATTTTGTGTAATGTTACCGATATGATTGGTGCGCAAATACTTAATATTTCCAAACAGGATTATGACCCGCAGGGGGCATCCGTAAACGTTCTTGTCGCTGAAGGGCAGCTTCCTGTGGAAAAAATTGATGAATCCTGCAATTTCGGCAGGTTTGCCGCAGGGCAACATGATACTATTCATGCGCATCTTGATAAGAGCCATGTAACGGTACACACCTTCCCCGAACACCATCCGGACAACGCAATTTCCACCTTTCGGGTTGATATTGATGTGTCAACTTGCGGCGAGGTGTCGCCCCTGAATGCCTTGGACTATCTGATTGCAAGCTTTGACTCGGATATTATTACCATTGATTACAGGGTGCGGGGCTTTACGAGAGACGTTTCGGGCAAAAAGTTTTTTATGGACCATGATATAACATCAATACAGGATTATATAAACGAAGAAACACTCACAAGGTATGACGCTATTGACGTGAATGTTTATCAGTCAAACATATTTCATACAAAGCTTTTGATTAAGGAGATTGAGCTGCAGCACTACCTGTTTAACAGGGATGTGTATGAACTATCGCCAAAACAAAGGCTGGAGATTACGGACAATTTAAGAAAAGAAATGATAGAAATATTCAGCGGTGTGAATATTTATTGATATAAGGAGGCGCAGGTTATGAGAAAACTCACACAAAATGATGCGCCGATTTATGATGCGCTGAAAAAACACAGGCAAAACAGGGTGGTTCCCTTTGATGTGCCGGGGCACAAAGGGGGACGAGGAACCCCTGAACTTACCGCTTTTTTGGGTGAGGCGTGCATGAGGGCGGATGTAAATTCAATGAAACCGCTGGACAATTTAACCCACCCCGTATCTGTAATAAAAGATGCGCAGTGCTTGGCGGCGGAGGCGTTTGGGGCAGAGAACGTTTTTTTTATGGTGAATGGCACATCGGCGGCGGTTAATGCCATGATAATGTCGGTGTGCAGCGGGGGAGATAAGATTATAATGCCCCGAAACGTACACAGAAGTGCCATAAATGCCCTTGTGGTGTGCGGTGCCCAACCGGTGTACATAAACCCGGGGATAAACCGCAGACTCGGGATACCGCTTGGAATGTCGGTGGGCGAGATAGAAAAGGCGATAGACGAAAACCCCGATGCCCGTGCGGTTTTTGTAAACAACCCCACTTATTACGGCATCTGCTCGAATTTAAAGGAAATTGTAAAACTTGCCCATTCAAAAGGGCTTTTGGTGCTGGCGGACGAGGCGCACGGCACGCATTTTTATTTTGGTGAAAACCTGCCTGTCAGTGCCATGGCGGCAGGGGCGGATATGGCGGCGGTAAGTATGCACAAAACCGGCGGCTCGCTTACGCAAAGCTCGCTTCTTCTGTGCGGAGGAGGGGTGAATGCGGATTATGTTCGGCAGATTATAAATTTAACCCAAACCACCAGTGCGTCGTACCTCCTGTTGTCGTCATTGGACATTGCAAGGAAAAATTTAAGCCTGCACGGAAAAGAAATTTTCAGAAAAAC
>CAZNYY010000492.1:0-1875 GCA_964577335.1 uncultured Oscillospiraceae bacterium
CCCGTAGCCCGGGGGGAATATAAGTGATAGCTTAACGCGTCCATACCGTCAGGGTTTACCAAATCCATCATATGTTCGTGCTGTTCCAATGTATCCACATTCCAATTGTTGCTTTTTAATTGGTTATAAGCACTGTTTCTGAGCATGGCATGCCCATTGCCTATAAAACGATTATAGCCGTCAATGGCCCTTACTGTATCCACAAAACGCGTGTATAATATATTTAAGTCTTCAAAGGTCATCTTATCCTCTGCTTCGGTACGATGGCTGCGCGAACTGCCTATCGGCAATGCAGGCAAATGAGATGCCCAGTTGGGCAGACTGGCACTTAGGTCATATTCGTTTCCAAACTCCCATCCGTATATCGCGGGAGAATGTTTATACCTTGTAATAATTTCCTCCGTATACATTTTACGGAACTGTGAAGTCTGGCTTTCCGAGTCCCGTATGGCAGCGGCATAACCTTCGTCATAATAGTCGCTTATCCTACGCGTCCAAAAAAATGAGGGAATCAAACCGATATTGAGCTCTTCGGCCTTTTCCACTATCCTATCGAGCGTGGCATAATACTTGTTCTGTTTACCTTCGCTCTCATTCTTTTTTTGGTTAAAATAATAGGGCATATCCCTGTCATAAAATATGCCGCAGGAAAATCGCACTACCCTTACATCGTATTCTGCTAACTTTTCCAGCCCCTTTAAGGAAGTCTCAGGGTCAAAACTGCTTTTTAATGCGCTCTCAAACAGATTAAAGTAGTTTACCCCAACAGCGTAAAAAGGCTTGTCTCCCAACGTCATGCCACCGTCTTCATCAATATACAGCCCCAGTGCGCCAGGTGTTTCCACAGGAGGCGGTGAGGGAGTTACAGGCGGGTCATCGGGGCTGCTTGGCTCTACACAACCGGAAAGTGTAGCGACAAAAAGCATCGCTGCCATCATCCATAATAAAAACTTTTTCATCACCATTATCTCCTTGTACGCTGTTCTCTGCTTTTAATTACCATTGCAGCGCATATTGCCATGGAAAACGCGATAAACAAACCGGGTATAATCAACCTTCCGCCGCAACCGCTGCATCCCTCGTCGCCTCCGATTACAGGGGGGGTAGTAACAGGCACGCCCTCGTTGCTGCCGGTGTTTGTTATGTACATATCTGTTATATGTACCTTATAACCCCACAAATCCTTGCTTGGCGCAAGCGCGCTGTTAATATGTGTATAAAAACCAATAAACCCGTCCTTTTCCCGTTTGTCCACATCTGCATCATCCCCAAACATCACTTCGGAAAAAGGCATTTCGTCTATAACATGCAGGGAAAGCACACCATCATAATAAATCTTTATCTCCACTGCGTCATGCTCGTCGCCCTTGCTTTTATAGAGCGACTTATACTCAACTTTTACACTATGGGTATCCCCGTCCCAAATATCCTCAATTTGTACCGGCGAGTGTGCTTTGGGTATCAAAGATTGATAGGACTGACCGGCATTATTTACAAACACCTCATCACACGGCTCCACAGAACTCCACCTATAATAATCATGCGAGCCGTCATTTTTATAGCGCCTCAATGTAAGCCCTACCTGATTTACCCTATTAGGCTCTGAAGAGCCGCGCTCGGCATCAAATGCAACCATGTAAGGAAATCCGCCCTTAACTATATATGGTATGGCAATTTGCGGTGTTGCCGCCTCTGCCTCAACACCTAAACTGTTGAGGAAAAAGAAAGCAAAAAACATATCCCGCGCATTTTCGTTTGTCAATTGCGACCTTACAAAATCGTCGTCGGCAATCTCCATCCTCATATCAAGCTCTATCACGGCATTTCCCAATTTTGTACCCGAATACACAGCACCGTTGACATGGCTTGTAGCCG
>CAZNYY010000493.1:0-1872 GCA_964577335.1 uncultured Oscillospiraceae bacterium
AAGGATGTGGAAAAAACAAAATAGCCTTGAAAACCAAGGCTATTTTGAGGTTGGTCAGACTGTCCAAAAAGAGTGTAATATGGTATAATATATCCATAAGGGGGCGGTGACAATGAAATATATTGCGGGAGAAAGCAGAGACCAAATCACATTTTTACCCGACTGCATCGAAGACTATATAAGTGCAGAAAATCCTGTTCGTGTAATAGATGCTTTTGTAAACAGTCTAAACATAGATGAACTTGGGTTTACTCATTCTACTCTCAAAGAAACAGGGCGCCCTCCCTATGACCCCAGAGACTTGCTAAAGCTTTACATATATGGCTACTTTAATAAAATACGTTCCAGCCGCAAATTGATGCAGGAGTGCGGCAGAAATGTAGAAGTATTTTATCTGCTCAACCGACTTCAGCCGGATTTTCGCACCATTGCAGATTTTAGGAAGAATAATCCCAAGGCTATCCGCAAGGTATTCAAGGCTTTCGTTAAGCTCTGTATAAAGCTAAACCTCTATCAGCGCGAACTGATTGCTATAGATGGTTCTAAATTCAGAGCACAAAACAGTGATAAAAACTGCTACACTGCCGAGGTTTTGGAAAAGAAAATCGCTAATATTCAGAAAAATATTGATGAATACTTAAGCCGAATTGATGCTGTTGACAAAGAGGAAACGCTATCCGATGAAGCAACACCTGAGCAGGTTAAGGAAGCAATTAAGGAGTTAAGTGACCGCAAGGGGAAATACGCACAATATCTAAACGAGCTTAAAGAAAGCGGAGAAACACAGATTTTGACAACCGACCCCGACGCACGGCGTATGCACAGCAAGGACGGGTTTCACTGCTGTTACAACGTGCAAACGGCTGTTGACGGCGGCAGCCATATGATTGCGGAATATGAAGTGACGAATAAAACTGATGTGGGGCATTTAAATACAGTATCCGAAAAAGCAAAGGAAATCCTTGAAGTGCCCGTAATAACTGCCGCCGCAGACAAAGGTTATGATTCCCGCAGAGATATTCTCAGTTGCCTTATGAATGGAACGATTCCCAATGTGGGAATGAAATATGATAAAGATGAGCGTGTTTTTACCATAGAGCATATTGAAAATGAAATAACAGAAGAAATGAAAAACTCCACAGATACAGAGGATATTCAAAAATGTTTGCACGCGGGAGTTTTGCCGAAATGTTACGAGAATTCCACTGTCAGCGTAGAACTTCAGGGAGATGAAAAGCATGTCTTAAGCTGTTTTAGGAAAAACGATGATGGTACAGTCACCTGCCCTATGGGGAATATATTAATGAAAAACCGCACAAGAGGTGCAAATACGATTTACGCCAGCCGTGCAGCGTGTCGGCAGTGCACCAATAAATGCACAGTTTCAGAATACAAGAATGTAGCTTTTGGACCAAAAACAAGGTATGTGCCGGTGATAATGAATCGGGTGGAAGGGTTGGATTTGCCGAAACTGCCGAGCGGAGTGAAGCCGCCAAACAATTTTAAAAAGAAGACGAAGAATCAGGTTTTAATACGAATTCGGGTGACGAAGGAGCTGATGAAAGAACGGATGTGCCTGTCGGAACACCCCTTCGGAACGGTGAAATGGAACGACGGCGCACATTATGTGCTGTGTCGGGGCAAAGAAAAAGCCGCAGCGGAACTGGGGCTTAGTTTTCTTGTGTATAATTTGCGCAGAGCGATAAATATGATAGGAATGAAGGCGCTGATAGCGGCAATATAGAGCCGTTATTTTTGTTTTTTATGTGCTTAAGCTAAATCGAGAAAAATTGTACTAAATTCCTTCGGAAAATGATAAATAAAAGTCCGAAAAGCCGCATGAATACTGACTTTTCGGACAAAAACTGGTAC
>CAZNYY010000494.1:0-1872 GCA_964577335.1 uncultured Oscillospiraceae bacterium
AAAATCACCGGGTTTGTTGTTTGCCAATCAATTCGGATCGGTCTGCTGTGGTGGAACGGAAAGCGATAAATACGCACACCATTCTATTCAAGGTTAATCGGTTTGAGTATTATTGTCAAGTAGAAGTGCCGTTATCGGAATATCAGCTGTTTGGAAAGAGTGTGGCGGCAAGGTAGTTTTGCTTGGTTCGTTCGACAGAAAGGGCTGCCATAGCGTCTTTGAAAATTCGCTTTGATAGCCTTTTTGCTTGCTCTTTATCCAACGGCATTTTGGCATATATGTTCTTGCTTTCGTCCTTAAAGTAAATGGCAGATACGCAAAGCGTTGTACAATCTTTCATAATTAAATATCCTCTGAACCTCTATTTTTAGCAAGTTGCTTTTTTGCATAGCCAATTTCGTGATTAAACTCTGTTTCAATTTTATATATTTCCTTTTCGTAATGGTGTTTTGCGCTTTTTAATTTTTTATCTTTCTGTTTTTCCATTTCTGCGATATGCTTTTCTAAATCCTCATCGGTTTTTTCGGACAATTCAATCATTTTGAAAACATCAGGGACTATTGCTTCCGCAAAATTTTCGAGCATTTTCCTTTCGCTGTCCTCAAGTTCTTTTGTCCACCGCTTAAAAATCGGTTTTGATTTTTCAAAATGTTTTGATTTTTCATCTCGATAGCCAATCACACCAACTTGTATGAAATTTTTGTTGGTAGGCTCAACGGCTATTTTCTGCATAAAAATCGGTGCGCTGTTTGACGGGCGGCGAAGTTTATTTCCCGATACTTCATAATAGTTATTATCATCATCTTTTACCATTTACGCCTCTCCTCGAAATAAGATTATATCCTTTTATTTGCAATTTTTAACAATAAGTGTTAAAATATTAAAGATTATATATACAATTAGTAAGTCATAAATAAATGCAAATTTTTTATAACAGGCTGTCGGACAAATTTTCAAAAACATAGGGGGAAAAACTATGGCAAGATGTACAGCACCGGTTTACGGTCATCGCACGGCAGGTGGAAGGGCAAGCTGCCCAGTGTGTGGAGGTAGTTCTCGAAGTTACAACTCTTATCCTGCTTTTTCATCATATTCTTCACCGTGTTCTTCATCATCAAACAATTCTACAAGTCATAGTAGTGGTAGTGGACAAACTAGGACGAAGGCACGTTGGTCTCCCGCTGGTTCTACTATTTTATATACTCCTGCGGAAATTCGAACACTTACGCCTGTGCGTGAAAATGTTGAGAAGCGTTCAAAATTGCCAGATTTGCGAGATGTTTTTCTATGTCACGCTTGGGATGATCGTAAAGACGCAGCTAAAGAATTATGCGATTTACTTGAATCAAAAGGTGTAACTGTTTGGTTTAGTGAAAAGGATGTTCCCTTAGGTTCACCTTTACTTCGTGAAATTGATAAAGGGTTGGTAAAATCTCGTGTGGGTATTGTATTGGTTACTCCCTTATTTCTTGACCGTGTTAAGAGAGAAGGAATAGCCGATAAAGAGCTTTCAGCTTTGCTAGCTCGTGATTTGCTTGTTCCTATTGTACATAATACGACTTTTGAGAATTTACGTGAAGTTAGTCCATTACTTGGCTCGCGAAGTGGCTTAAGTACTATTGAAGAATCAATGGTAAATGTTGCAGGTAAAATAGCGGAATTGGTTTATGGGATAACAACATAAGCTTGTATATTACTTATAAACATTAAACGTAGCAAAATAGCCGAGAGATTAACTCTCGGCTATTTTGCTGACAAAGCCTGCATAACCTTTCACAAACACATATCGTATTGTGCGGTTCAAACTTTGACTCTTCTGGTGGAGACGAGGGGGATCGAACCCCTTACCTCTTGAATGCCATTCAAGCGCTC
>CAZNYY010000495.1:0-1864 GCA_964577335.1 uncultured Oscillospiraceae bacterium
CGCTTCATACATTCACGATATATAATGGGGAACCTCCTCCTCAAAAAGCTTCTGGAACGGCTTGTGATGTCAAGATACACATTGGGCAGGTCATTCTTCTTCATTTCGCTGATAATTGCCCTTGACACAATGTCACGGGGCGCCAAATCCGCAAGCGGATGGACAGGCTTTAAAAACGCCTCTCCCTTGCGGTTTCTAAGCACCGCACCCTCTCCCCGCAGCGCCTCGGATATAAGAAAATATCTCATATACATATCAGGGTGTATCAGTGCCGTGGGATGAAATTGTACAAATTCCATATTCTGTACCACGGCACCTGCACGCATTGCCGCCGCAACACCATCTCCTGTTGCACTGCCGGCATTTGTGCTGTTTCGAAAAACTCTTCCGACGCCGCCCGACGCAATTATTACATAAGGGGCACGAAGCAGACGAAAATCCCCCTGTGCATTTATTACAACCGCCCCCGCAACACGCCCTTCGCTGTCCTTTATAATGTCGCACAGGGCGGTATTGTTTAAAAAAGTAATATTCTCCCTCTCACTTGCCCTCTCAAGCAGTGTATGCGTCATGTGATAGCCCGTAGCATCTCCCCCGCAGTGAAGAATTCGGTTTACGCTGTGCGCCCCTTCGTTTGACACAAGCAAGTTATTGTCACTGTCCCTGTCAAAAGGAACCCCCAGTTCGATTAATCTCTGTATATGCCCGGGTCCTTCTTCTACCAGAACACCTACCGCCTCATGGTTACAAAGCCCTGCACCGGCGGTCAGGGTATCTTCAAAATGTTTTTCGTGGCTGTCCCCCGGAAGTGTTACGGAGGCTATTCCACCCTGGGCATATATGGAGTTTGATTCCTCCTGCCCAAGCTTGTTTAAAACAGCACATGAAAGTGCGGGGTCAAGGTTTATTGCGCTGTAAAGCCCCGCAATTCCCGACCCTGCAATAATAACATCAAAATCTTCAACCGGCAAATCACGTATCTCACCGCAAAAAGCAAATTCTCTCAAAAAAGAACATCTCCTATTTTATCTCCATCATCCTAAAAAGGCTTTGGGATGCGAGTTTCATTGTTTCATCGTCCAAAACAACCTCGTTGGTTTCATTTTTAAGGCAGTTCAAAACATCATCAATAGTTGTTTTTTTCATGTTTGGACATACCGCCCTCTCCGAGAGCATATAAAATCTTTTATCGGGGTCTCTTTTTTTCAGAGAATGCATAATGCCTTCCTCTGTCCCTATCACAAATTCTTCCCTGTCAGAATTTGTAGCATAATTTATAATCTGCGATGTGCTGCCCACAAAATCGGCAGCATCAACCACCGCCGGAATGCACTCAGGATGCACCAAAACCTCGGCACCGGGATGCTTTTCCCTTGCAATGTCAATATGCTCGGGGAAAATCCTGTTATGCGTCGGGCAGTATCCGTTATACAAAATCATGTTTTTATCTGTAAAACGTGAGATATAATGCCCCAAATTTCTGTCGGGCGCAAAAATAATTTTATCAGTCTTAACCGATTCTACAATTTTTATTGCATTTGAAGATGTGCAGCAAATATCCGTCACGGCTTTTACGGCAGCACTGGAGTTTACATAAGTCACCACTGTGGCATCGGGATGTTCTTCCCTAAGCTTTAAAATATCCGCCGGAGTTACCATATCCGCCATGGGGCATCCCGCCCGTGGGTTTGCAATCATAACCCTTTTTTGGGGATTTAAAAGTTTGGCGCTCTCCGCCATGAAATACACCCCGCAAAGAACTATAAAATCAGACTCCGCCTCGCAGGCAAGCCTGCTAAGCTCAAGGGAATCCCCCACAAAATCCGCTATATCCTGCACCTCCGCAGGCTGATAAAAATGCGCC
>CAZNYY010000496.1:0-854 GCA_964577335.1 uncultured Oscillospiraceae bacterium
AGAGGCCGCCGCTTGGTATGCGGCATAGTTTTCCTCCGCCTCATAAAGTTCCTCCCCCAGTGTCAGTTTTTCGCCCTCTATTATGTCTGCCGTGCGTCGTCCCTCGGCGGCGGCGCCAAGCCTTCCGCCAAGCTCCGCATCCTCACGGGTAAGCTCCGCCAAACTCATGCGCAAGTGGTCAAGCTTTTTTTCAATACTTGCGGAGTCCTCATCTGTTTTGGGCACTTCTTTTATGCCCTCAACCTCTTTCCCAAACCCCGAAAGTTCTTCGCGAATTTCAGAAATTCTCCGTCGAGCGGCATCCTGCTTTTGTAAAAGCAAGTGATATTCCACCCGCTTTTCGTTGTATTCCGTAACCGTTTTACATCCGAAGTGTTCAAGTTCCTGTTGTATTTCATTTATTTTTTGGCGCAGATTATGTAAACTCTTGCCAACTGCATCAGCTTGTTTTTTAGTCTTTTTAAGGTTTATGCCAAGTACCGCCATCACAGCCGTAAAAATTGTTGCCGCCGCCGAAAAAAGCGGATTTATAAAAGTAAATACCCAAAAAATCGCCGCCGCCCCGGCAAATGCGTATATCTCCCATTTTAGCGAGCCTGCTTTTTTGTTTAGTGCCACCAAATGTTCACTCTCCGCCCCGTCGTCTATGTTTTCATAAATAATCTCCGAAGCGTCACGGGAAAAGGCAGAAAGCATTTCAAGCTTTAAATTGCTTTCTCTCTCCTCCTCTAAAGCAGTGGTTTCCTGTTTTTTTAAATTCTCCCGCCGCATAGCCGCCCGGCTAAGCCTTGCGTATTCTTCATACCTCTTTGCCTCGGAAAGTTTGTTTACCAAGTACTCAATACGGGCATTTG
>CAZNYY010000496.1:864-1864 GCA_964577335.1 uncultured Oscillospiraceae bacterium
AGAGTTTATTTCCCCTTCAATCTCCTTTTTTCGTGCAACCGCACCCAGCATTTTTTGGTTTTGAGTTTTTGCTTCCTCAAGTTCGCTGTTTAAAGCCGCAATTTTACTCCGCAGATCATTAAGTTTCCCCCCGTCACCCCTAAGTGCCTTGTATTTACGCATCCCGTCCTTTAAAATATCTGCCGCACGGTGGTAATTCTCGTTTTCATCTCCGCTGTGAACAAGGTTTATAAGTCTGCTTGAAAGTTCGTCGTCCTCCCCGCTTATGGCTGTTTGCGCCTGCCTTATATGCAGAGTTTTTGAAAAAGCACCCTCACCCGCACCAAGAAGGTTTTGCGCATCAAAATCGGCTCTCTCGCCCGTGTCATAATCCGTCATAAGCTGTTTGTCGCCTGCGGCAGTTCTTCCCCATTTTCGGTAAAGGCGCAGCTTTTGCCGCCCTGTATCTATTACTATTTCACCTTCCATAACATCGGAGTTCCACGGGTAAAAAAGGTTTCTCTCGGAGGTCAGCCCTCTGCCTTTCAGCCCGTAAAGCATTGCTTTTATAAAGGTCATTACGGTTGATTTTCCCGCCTCGTTCTCGCCGTATATTATATTAAGCCCGTCCGACAGTTTTATTGTCTTGTCCTTAAATTTACCGAATGACAAAATGTTCAGCGCCGATATTTTTATACTCAAAGTTTATCCCCCCTAAGCGCCGCAATTCCGAAACGTTTTGCAAGTTCAAGCACCCTTCCCTCTGCATTTTTTGAAAGGTTTTCAAGGAAAAGTGACTGCAAAACGCCCGCAGTGTCGCCCCCTTCGGTCGTTTCGTCAAGCACCTTTGCAAAAAACAGGTTTTGGTTAAGTTTTTCGCTAAGTACCGATTTATCAAAATAAACTCCGTGCCCCGGGTTGCCTTTTAGGGTGATTTTAGCTATTTTCCCGTCCAAATCGGGCAGCAGTCCCAAAACATCATCATATGTTCCAGTCTGACACATCAACGTCCAAAACTAAA
>CAZNYY010000497.1:0-1855 GCA_964577335.1 uncultured Oscillospiraceae bacterium
AACATATTTGCTGACAAGGCTTTCCGTCATAAACAAATATGTTTTCCTCTACCCATTTTAATTCGCCGACATCAATATCCAAGCCGGTTTCTTGATGCCATCTGCGAATTAGAGCTTCAGCAGCAGTTTCTCCAAAGATTACCACTCCTCCGGGAAATGCGTATTCATTTGTGTTGTTTGGCTTTTGCAACAAAACCTTGCTATTATGAATCAGAATGCCCGCTGCACGATAGCTAAAATCAAAAACATCCTGTTTGAACCAGCAAAGCTTATTATCTTTCAACCCAAGTAAATTCCCAAGGGAAATACCGAAAATCTTTGATATGAGTTTAAGGGTGTCTATACTTGGTATGGTTTCGCCATTTTCCCATCTGGACACGGCTTGTCGCGTAACAAACAGCTTTTCAGCCATTTCATCCTGTGACATTCCCTGTTTTTTTCGCAATTTAAGTAAAATATTTTTTGTGTCCATAACCATTCACCGTCCTTCAAGAACAGTATAACATTTGAAAAAGAAAAGCAAAAGCAACTTGCTGTTGCTGCAATCATAATTTTCCGGCATTGATGTAGCGTTGATTCATGTTCTATATCTCCGCGAAAATTCACTTTAACCGCCGCCATAAATCTTCCATTTCCTTCATTGTATTAAACAGACCCTCTTGGCTTTCGCGTATACTGTCAATCATATATTCAGGCGAAAAATAGGAAATATCCAGAAGTCTGTTAATTTCAGCAGACTTATTCTGCGCCGTGCTTTTTGACAATCCGAAACCGTCCGCAATTTCCTGTACCGTCATGAAATATAGCTGGGACTTGTCAAAAACGAAGTTGTTAGAAGCGATTGCGTACACAATCCCACAAGCCCAGGTGTTGGCTTTCCCTTTTAGCAGGGGCGACGGACGCTTGCGGCGGAGTTTTTCCAGCGCGAAAAGACATACGTCTGTAAATTCAGCACCCAGCTTTTCTTCACAAAACCTTGTGATAAGCGGCGCGATCGCGTCAGCCTTTTCACGGGATTCGCCCGGAGTTGCTTTGACAGACTTCTTGGGGGCAGGAGTTGAAACCTCTTTCGGATTAGAATCATCAAACGGCAGCTGACCTATAATTCCGAATTTTGCCTTTGAGATATTGTATTGCTCCGTGAAGCTATTGCGTATTCCGGAACCAAACCCAATATTGTGCGACGAAAACAGCCCGTCATAGATTATTTTATCCCCAAATGGCAGAATCAGCGCGTCCACCATCACAGGCAAGTCCGACTTGGCAAAGAAGTCAGCGAAGGGATGATTGAGTCCTGTAATGCCGTATAACCGGGTTGTATCCTCGTCTCCAAAGGTCATAAATACAGAATATTTTGCCAAATGCCGCATAACGACAAACTGATCCATAACAAAATAATGCCGCCACGAGAGAAGGATTTCCCTCTCGCCCTTGGTCAATTCGGCTCCGTATTTTTGTATGTAATCCTCAATCCATGCAGGATTCTCAAACAGCTTTACCCTCACCTGATACGCCTTTTGCGAATCCACACTTTTCGGATGCCTCTCATTGCCAAATCCGCGAATAATTTTATGCTCCTTGTTCACGCAATAGAGCAAGTCGAAGAACAGCTTAAAAAAAGTTGCTCTTTCCTGGTCGTTTAAGTACATTTTGTTCCCTCCCTGTTTAGATGAATTTATAACCGAACTTCCACCACATTCCTGATTTTCAAGCTATCCTCACCAACTTCGCAGTCAAACGCCGCCACCGCAACGCCCGCTTGCTTCGCGGCAATTAACGCCGCGCCAAATGCTGAATGAGTGCGGTTGTTGGGGGTAAAATATTTAACGTCGCTCATTTGTATCACAAACACCAC
>CAZNYY010000498.1:0-1846 GCA_964577335.1 uncultured Oscillospiraceae bacterium
AGGCTATAGTGTTTTCCTTTGCGGCGGCAATACTGCGTAAAACCTCGGGGGGCGCTCATGCCTCCACTTCTCTGAGATGTGCCTGGATAGGGGCTGCGGCGGCAGTTTGCTTTGCCTTGTTGATAGAAGGCGTTAAGAATGTTTTTCCGTTAGAAGCAATTTATATTTATGTTATTCTAGCATTTGCTGTTTCATACTTTGTTATTTATAAACTTGCACCGGTGGATTCACCAAACAAGCCCATCGTTCGTGAAACAAAAATTAAGGAACTGAAAACAAAATCCTTAGTAACAGTTTCTGTATATGCTGTATTCTGTGTTGCTTTAATACTGCTGAGTGGTTACATAGAGGCAGATTTAATGTCGTACTCCGCATTAATCTGCACGGGTTTGTTATGGCAAGCCTTTTCATTAACATCTTTAGGGCATAAATTTAGTTACATACTTGAAACGCCCTTTAGATATATTCAACTTTTGAGGAGGTGAAATGAATGAAAAAGATGACAGTTTTGCTCGCTACTGTAGGCGCAACCTTGCTGACCTTGGTTGCAACCGCTATTTCTGTTGGTGCTTGCAACTGGGGATGGCATCAGCCGGAAGAACCTAAAATGCTTGGCTAAAAGCGGGAATTTACAGGGGGATGTACTTTCCCCCTGTAAATTACTATATTTCACAAAGGTTGTCCCCAAATTCCCACAAGAATGGGGGCGCGGGGATTAATATTTTATATCAAAGATAAGCGCAGGAGATGTTATGCATCATATTGATAACGAAAGACAACATAAAATAGGGGAACTGGTTACAACAATAAAAATAATGTCATTAGTATTTCTTATGATTGCCGCATTTATTGAAACTCCTAAATATGATTTTGACGGATACAGTTTGTTTAGCTTGATGTTTTCTGCCAATATGTGGGGAACCCTTATAGGTAATACCATGATTTTTGTTTTATTTATAATATCCCTGCTTTTCATAAAGTATTATAAACAAAGGTTTTCCGGATTTAATCTAAATAAAAAAAAGCAACTCATATATGATATTTTTGAAACAATTTTTATAGTTCTGCTTAATGTTACCCTTATTATGTTTACCGGCATGAATGAAAGCCCATATAAAATTATTTTTTTGTTTGTAATGATATCCGTTACCATTCAGCATGGTATAAGGTATGGTATTATTGTAAGCTCTGTTTGCTCTGCATTCATTTTGGCGGTTGACATAATTTCAAACCCGGTAAAGCCCAATGTTTCACTTCAGATTGATATCATTTTGGTGGGAGTATTTTTAATGATTACATGGCTTGTGGGATATTACCGTGATGTGGAGGCGCAGTTCAGCTTTAAAATGGCTAACCTTGCAAAGCGGGATGATTTAACGGGTCTGTACTCCCATGGGTTTTTTCAGGTTTCCCTTACTGAACAGGTAAAAATGGCGGATGAGAATAACAAACACCTCTCCCTTATGTTTATTGATATAGATTATTTTAAATATTTTAACGATTTGTACGGGCACCAGGCGGGAGATGAAATACTAAAGGAAATCGGGGCAAAAATTGAAAGTCATATCAAGCCGCATTATATTGCGGCGAGGTACGGCGGCGAAGAATTTACGGTTACCATGTATGATACAAATGAAGATGAAGCCGTGATTTTTGCGGATAAGATAAGAAAGGATATAGAATACTCCTTTGTAAATAGATTTCCCGAAAGCGGCAAAATTACCGTTTCCATCGGTATTGCCACCTTCCCCGATAAGGCGAAGAATAAGAGCGACCTTATAAAATATGCGGATGACGCCCTTTATAGGGCAAAGAGTTTTCACCGAAATAGGGTTGAAACATATCA
>CAZNYY010000499.1:0-1841 GCA_964577335.1 uncultured Oscillospiraceae bacterium
GAATTAAACTTTTTAAAATTTCCATATATTCTGGGAAATCTTCATCTGTCGTTTTTAATTTATCCAAAAAACCAGCCGCTTTAAGTGCTGGTATAGCCGTCGCTATGGCCTGCGTAAAAGCGACGGCATTAAGTCTACTATTGTAGTGCTTACGCAAAATTAAAAAGGAATAATTCCGAATTGTAATTACTTCTCCAATTTGTGGGGTTTTTTGTTTCACGACTTCTCGAAATTGTTTAATAATTTCAGGTCGTCTAAAATCAATATTTTTCATTAACTTACCTGACAAATGTCCACCTTGAGTCGTAAAAGCCAAAGTTTGTTTTGACGGGTATTCGAGTAAAAATACATTTTTCATAGAATTTTTTCCTTTCTCTTTTTTGCTAGGTGCGATGGCGGCTTTATATCTGTCACCGCGAGGAGTTACCCAAGAGGCCGAATAGCCAATCTGTTAGTTAATCGTAAGTGTAATACTACTTGACGGTAGTGTAAAAAACCATCGCAATAAAGAATACTTTCTTTATGTTTTATTATAATATAAATTTTCGGAAAAGACAAATCCGAGATATTCTAAAAATTAGATGAATTTCGTAAGAATAACCCCAAAATTTGCTTATAAAACAGAAGCAACCCCATTCTCAAAGGATTGTCGCAATCATACTTACTATTTCTTTTGCTCCTGTGGGTGAGGCCGCAGGCCGAGGGCGGAGCCCTAACTGCTGCAGTAAAATTTGTCGCAACATAGGGGCGTTGCCCCTTCAGCCTACGGCTTCATCCCCTTACAGAAGCAAAAGAAATATAGTGTTTGAACCTATTTTGACACTACAAACGATGCAATGGGTTTTGTGTAGTCTCTTAAACTACTTCCCTCAATAAATTCAAACATATAGTCTTCCATTGGTTGTATTTCGCGCCACGGTTTACCAGTGCCTGATGGGCCGTAATTCGTAAGTGGATTAACCGTATTGCCGGCATGCATTGCTTGGAAAAATCTAGTTCCTATTCGCACTACCGCTCCGGTAGGATATCGTTGCGCGGCCGTAGTCCAATCCAGAGCTAGGCTAACCATAGCTCAACCTTCGACTCCAGTGCCATCACCCGGCAAGCCGTGTCAAGCGGGGTTGTAGCCGCTAGCGGGAAGAACTCTATAAAGAATATTATTATATATAAAGTAGGTTCCTTGCGCAAGAGTTTGATTAGAAGCATCCACGATTATTATTGTCCCCGGCGGCAAAACAGGGTTAATAGGAAGCCAATTCCCAATAACGACAGTGCCTTTTTGGGTTTGGATCGTTTTGTTGAATCACGCAAAAGTTCTGGTGGTATATAAATTAGTGCTAACCAAAACTAATATATTCAACAAAAAGCCTAATTTAATTATTTTTTTCTTCATAATAAGTCAAACCTCAAAATATAATATTTATTAGCAGTAATAGGGCACTTCAAACTGCTACTAAAAATATATCGAGTTGCCCTAGACTTTTTACGCTAGGGCCGCAGTAAAAGTTAGTGTAAAGGTAATATCTTTACCAGCGATTGCTTTATAAGTAGCTTCATCTGCAGGCTCATTTAGTGTTACTTCAACTGTAACGGTTCCTCCAGCATTATCTATCTCTTCTGGTGCAGTAATATCAATATTAACTAAATCTGCATGAGTTGCATCATTATCGATCATTTTATTTGACTCAACAACAGATAAAGTAAAGGTTTCAGTAACATCACCATCAAAACCAACATTATAAGTCAGTGTAACCTTTTCTGTTTGTGTATCACTGTTTACTAAGTGGCCTGCTGGAAC
Organism: uncultured Oscillospiraceae bacterium; assembly: GCA_964577335.1. Classification (GTDB taxonomy): domain Bacteria; phylum Bacillota; class Clostridia; order UMGS1883; family UMGS1540; genus CAZNYY01. Next base: position 1,799 of record CAZNYY010000499.1, read on the forward strand.
TAAGGCCTTATCTTGTGTTAAAGCAACATCAACAGTGACAGCA
>CAZNYY010000500.1:0-1822 GCA_964577335.1 uncultured Oscillospiraceae bacterium
AGAACTGCCGGGATGATGGATATTTCAGCAGTGGTTTTTGTGCGTGGGGAAATACCCGACAAATGCGTGATTGACATGACCGCCGAAAAGAACATAATCCTTATGAGTACCGAATTGCCCCTGTATTTGGCGTGCGGGCTTTTGTACGAAAACGGGCTTATGAAAGAGGCGGGGGGTAGATAAACTTGGAGATGAAACTTCATTACGATGTGGATTTTGGGGATTTTTCGGTTGCGGGGGAGAACTCCTCCGCCGTTAAAAAAAAGCTTACACAGCTTGGTCTTTCTCCGGTTTTAATACGCAGGGTGGCAATCGCCATGTACGAGGGGGAGATAAACATGGTTATACATGCCTTCGGGGGCAGTATTGATGTGCTTATTACCACCGAAAAAATATCGGTTGTGTTAAATGACAAGGGGCCGGGTATTTCGGATGTGGAGCTTGCGATGAGGGAAGGGTACACTACTGCCGGCGAGGAAGTGCGCCAGCTTGGTTTTGGTGCGGGGATGGGGCTTCCCAATATGAAAAAATATTCGGATGAAATGTATATAGAAACAGAGGTAGGAGTAGGAACACGGGTGGAACTTGTATTTCATATAGGCGGGTGATAATGTGGCTAAATACTGGCATTCGGTGACACTTGACCGTGAGGCTTGCAAAGGTTGCACAAACTGCATAAAACTTTGCCCAACACAGGCGATAAGGGTTCAAAACGGCAAGGCCAAGATAATAAAAGAAAGGTGTATTGACTGTGGCGAATGTATAAGGATATGCCCTTATCATGCCAAAAAAGCTGTGACGGACAGCTTTGATGCGCTAAACAGTTATCAGTACAATATTGCCTTGGTGGCACCCGCATTTTACGGTCAGTTTTCAAAGGCGGAGAATATTGACACTATTCTTACTGCGCTTATAATGCTGGGGTTTGACGAAACTTTTGAAGCGGCAAGGGGCGCACAACAGGTCAGCTTAAAAACCCGTAAACTTTTGGGCGGGGGAGAGCTTGCTGTGCCTGCCATATCCTCCGCATGTCCTGCGGTGGTGCGCTTAATAGCCGTGAGGTTTCCGAATTTAATCGAAAATATAATTCCTCTGCGCTCGCCGATGGAGATTTCGGCGGTGCAAGCAAGGCGTTCGGCTGCGGAAAAAACAGGGCTTGAGCCCTCTGAGATAGGCGTGTTTTTCATATCCCCTTGTGCCGCTAAGATGACAAGCGTTAAAAATGCGGGGGAGGACTCGGCTGTCAGCGGTGTTATATCAATTAAAGATACCTTTTTAAGGCTTGCCAACAAAATAGGCAGACTGGATGAGGTTTTGCCCCTTGGCGAGGCGGGTTTTGAAGGTGTTTTATGGGCGACAAGCGGCGGAGAGGCGGAGGCTACGGGTGCAAAACGGCAAATCGCGGTTGACGGGATACACAATGTGATTGATGTACTTGAGGACATGGAAAACGGCAAGCTTGCCGACATTGAATATGTTGAGGCATTGGCGTGCATGGGGGGATGCGTTGGCGGACCGTTGACGGTTGAAAATAATTTTGTTGCACGTTCGAGAATACGGCTGCTTGCGGAAGATGTGCCAAGGCATAACAAGGGCATAGATGAGGACATTGACGTTTTTTGGGAAAAACAGCTTAGTCCCAGAACCTTTATGAATCTTGATGAGGACATGGAAAAAGCCATGGAAAAGGCAAAGAGGATAGATGAGATATATGCGGGTATGCCGCATCTTGACTGTGGCTCGTGCGGGGCGCCAAGCTGTTATGCACTGGCGGAGGATATTGTGCGGGGCTTTGCAAAGGAAACCGATTGTATATTCAAAC
>CAZNYY010000501.1:0-1822 GCA_964577335.1 uncultured Oscillospiraceae bacterium
TACAATGTTGAGGAGTTTGACCCAGACCCGTTTATGGATGCCTTAAACCGCCACGGTTTGCCATGGCATGAAAGCTTTTCGCCTGATTTGGTGGAATAAGATGATGGACTTTACTAATATTAAAACACCGTGTTATGTGGTGGATTTGGATTTGATAGAAAAAAACCTTAAAGTTATGCGGGGTGTTATGGAGCGTACGGGTTGCCGCATTTTGCTTGCGCAAAAGGGCTTTTCAATGTATTCTCTGTACCCGCTTATCGGGCGGTATCTCTGCGGCACTACTGCCAGTTCCCTGCACGAGGCAAGGCTTGGGCATGAAGAAATGGGGGGAGAGGTGCATATTTATTCCCCTGCTTTTAGGGAGGATGAGATAGAGCATCTTGCCAAAATATGCGACCATGTTGTGTTCAACTCCTTCGCACAGAGGCGAAAATACGGGGGGCGATTTTCTGCCTCCTGCGGGATTAGGATAAACCCCGAATATTCCGAGATAGAAACGGAAATTTACGACCCCTGTTCGGAAAATTCACGTCTTGGAGTTACCCTTGAACATTTTGAGGGCGAGAATTTAGACGGGATTGAAGGTTTGCATTTTCATACTATGTGTGAACAAAATTCCGACGTTTTAATGCGCACAATACGGGTGGTTGATGAGAAATTCGGCAAATACGTTTCTAAAATGAAATGGGTAAATTTTGGCGGCGGTCACCATATTACAAGGGATGATTATGACTTAGAAACCCTTGAAGATGCAATACTTTTTATAAAGAACAAGTATGATGTGGATGTTTATTTAGAGCCGGGTGAGGCGGTGGCGCTAAACACGGGTTACCTTGCCACAAGAGTTCTTGATACAATGAATAACAATATGGATATCGCTATCTTGGACACCTCCGCCGCATGTCATATGCCCGATGTGCTTGAAATGCCGTACAGACCCGAGATTATAGGTGCGGGCAAGCCCAATGAAAAAGCCTACACCTACCGCCTTGGCACACCCACCTGCCTTGCGGGGGATGTTATTGGGGATTATTCTTTTGATGCGCCTCTTAGTGTGGGGGATGTACTTGTTTTTTGCGACATGGCGCATTATACAATGGTTAAAAACAACACTTTCAACGGCATAAACCTGCCCTCTATTGCAACACACAGAAAGGGCGAGGGGATAAAAATTATAAAAACTTTTGGATATGAAGATTTTAAAGGGAGATTGTAATTCTACAATCTCTCTTTTGGTTTGGGCGGATATAAATAAGATGTAAACAAAATGTAACTTTTTACTATTCTCATTGACGTGCGGTGCCACAAAATGTTATACTTATTATGTAAGGTAAAAAAGGAGATATGGTATATGGGTTGGCTGCAACGTTTTATGTACGGTCGTTACGGACAGGACAATTTAAATCGTTTTCTGTCGGTTTCGGCACTTGTAATTTATATTGTTTCAATTTTTTCGCCGCTTAGGCCGATGTCGTCACTGGGACTTTTTCTGATAATTATTGCTGTTTTTCGGATGCTTTCCAAAAATAAAATGGGCAGGGCAAGGGAAAATTATGCCTATTTGAACATTCGGGGAAAGGTTATGGGGGTTTTTGCCCGTATAAAAACACGGTTTAATCAGAGAAAAACACATAGGTTTTACAAATGCCCCTCATGTAAAACACAACTTCGTGTGCCGAAGGGCAAGGGGCTTATTCGTATTCGCTGTACAAAATGCAGTACACAATTTAAAAAGAAAACTTAATTTCGCCGGGGACAGGAGTGGAGGCGCAAATGTTCGGATATGTTGGGGTAAACCCAAAGGAAATGACTAAAGAAGAAA
>CAZNYY010000502.1:0-1820 GCA_964577335.1 uncultured Oscillospiraceae bacterium
ATAATTTTAATTTATATTTTGAACCGTCTTTAAATGTAAAAACCATATTTTTGTCAGCGGTAACGGTTATGCTATCCATCAAGCTATAAAATAGGCTTTCGTCAAATTCGGATATAAGAATTTTATTCTCATTTAAAGTATTAAGCAGTTTCTGTGTTTCCTTCTTCTTGGAAATCTGAAGTGTTCGTAAATTTTCACATTCTTTAAGTTTAGCCGTTTCACTCTGGTATCTTTCCGCAGCGGCAAAATAACGTTTTTCATATTCGGTCTGGTTTAAGGCATACCTTCCATTTTCATCAACACATAATCGAATATTACCAGCGGCGGAGGTTACTTTTTTCTGCTGTTTTTCAATCTGTGCATCAATCTTGCTTGTGTCGGTAAGGGTACATACCAATTCATTTATGGTGGATATAAGCTCATCTCTGTTTTCGATGGTTGAATTAAAAACCTCCACAAAGGCTTGTTTTAGTTGTTCCTCGGTAAGATGAGGAGTAGAGCATTTTTCTTTATTTTTGAATTTTTGATTGCACTGCCAAATGGTACGGCGGTATTTACTGGTGCTGTGCCAAACCTTGCTACCGTAAAAACTGCCACAGTCCCCACAGATAATTTTGCTTGCGAATACCCCTGCAGTACTCTTCCGCTGACCTTTTCGTTTTTGAAACTCAATCTGCACAAGGTCAAAGGTTTCAGGCGGTATAATGGCAGGGTGGCTTTCTTCAATGTAATATTGCTGAATCTCGCCCTCATTGACTTTTTTCTTCTTGGTTAGAAAATCCACCGTGAACGTTTTCTGTAAAACTGCATCCCCTTTATATTTTTCATTCATAAGGATACTCTCCACTGTACTGGATTGCCAAATCTCCTTGTTTGCGGGAGTTGTAATTCCCTGTTCCGTAAGAAAACTTGCAATGTATGAAGGGGTTTTCCCCTCTAAAAACATCCTATAAATCATTCTCACAATCTTGGCTTCGCTTTCGATAATTTCAGGTAGTCCGTTATTCCCCTTTTTATAGCCGAGAAAATGCTTATAGGGCAAATTAATCTTCCCATCTGCAAATCGTTTTCTCTGACCCCATGTAACATTCTGACTAATGGAACGGCTTTCTTCCTGTGCGAGGCTTGACATAATGGTGATGAGAAGTTCTCCCTTGCTGTCTAACGTATAAATGTTTTCTTTCTCGAAAAACACCTCGACTCCTTTTTCTTTTAGCTTACGGACTGTGGTTAAAGTATCCACCGTATTTCTTGCAAACCTTGATACGGACTTCGTAATAATGAAGTCGATTTTACCCTCCAATGCATCATTTATCATTCTGTTAAAACCCTCTCGGTATTTGGTGTTGGTTGCCGAAATACCTTCATCTGTGTAAACCTCGATAAAAATCCAGGAATCATTATTTTTTATATGATTGGTGTAACGGTCAACCTGAGCCTCGTAACTGGACAGCTGTTCTTCCGTGTCCGTTGAAACTCGAGCATAAGCCGCCACCCGCTGTTTACTGGCTGATACATCGCTATGCGATACGGTTTTCGGTATTGCAGGAATTACCGTCATTTTTCTTGCTGTGCTCATGCGTTATGCCCCCTTCGCAGATTATGATAATTTTTATTCTTCATTTCCTCCGTCCATTTACGGCTTTTGTCTTGCCATGTGGTTTCATATTCGGTATTGTTCGAAAAAATGAACTTTAGCTTGTTTTCGGGGTAAGCAATAATTTTTATAGGCTCTTTTTCTAATGTGCTGATAATATCGTCCAGAATGTTTTCGGGGATTTGTTTTGAGGCACAGTGCTTTTTGCCTTTGGTGTTGTAGG
>CAZNYY010000503.1:0-1816 GCA_964577335.1 uncultured Oscillospiraceae bacterium
TGTCAAGCACCATTCGTGCCGCACCCGCCCCCGTAATGCCACGCCTGCCCGAAACCTTGCTGAATTTACTGTATGTTGAGGTTACATACCCCTGCGCCGCCATTGCCAAAATAAGTGCCGGCAGCACATAAATAAAATCGTTGTAGTACATACATTCACAACCTTTCCGCCTACAATTCTAATTGATTTAGAACTGATTAAATCACACTTTCCCCGCCTATAATCATACCCGCCTCAAGCTTGTTTCCCGCCAAATACTCATCCGCCGTCATTTTCCTTTTGTTGTCAAATTGAAGCTGTAAAATTTTCACCGCTCCCCTGCCCGCCGCAACCGTAATTCCGCCCGACAAATCCAAAACCTCGCCGGGTAAACCGCTTTTTTCCGAAACCTCCGCCTTATGCACCCGAAAGCGCACCTCGCCGAGAAAACTGTGCGCCACGGGCCATGCGCAAATGCCGCGCACAAGGTTTACAATGTCTTTTGCGTCCATCCCCCAGTCAATCTTTGCAATGCCCCTTTCAATCATCGGGGCATACGTCGCCTCATCATCGTTTTGCGGCACTTCTTTTATTTGCCCATCGCCTAAGGCTTTAAGGGTTTCAACCAAAAGCTTTCCGCCCTCCTCCGCCAGAAGTGGGTACAGGCTGTTAAAATCATCACTTTCCTTTATTTCTACCTCTTTTTTAAGCAGTGTCCCACCCGTGTCCATCGAGCGGTCCATCACCATTGATGTCACCCCCGTCACACTCTCACCGTTTATAAGCGCATGATGAATGGGTGCCGCCCCTCTGTACGCAGGCAAAAGGGATGCATGAATGTTAATGCATCCGAATTTAGGAAAATTTAAAATATATTCAGGCAACAATTTCCCGTACGCCACCACCGCAATAACGTCGGGGGCGGTTTTCTCAAGATAGGGCAAAATTGCCTCGTTTTTCAAGCTTTCGGGCTGGTACACTTCAAGCCCGTGTTCCACTGCATATTCCTTAACAGGGGTCGGCAGTAAATTCATTTTTCGTTTTTTTGGCTTGTCGGGCTGTGAAATAACGCCCACAATGTCAAACCCCGCTTCATGCACAGCACTGAGGGATGCCACCGCAAACTCGGGCGTGCCCATAAAAAGAACTTTCATTCGCCAATCACTCCTGCTCTTCTTGTTTTTCTTTTTCCATTATATTTTCTGCCCTGTCAAGGAAAAGCACCCCGTCAAGATGGTCCATCTCATGGCAAATTGCCCGTGCGGCGTAGCCTTCCGCCTGTATTTCAATTTCTTCGCCATCTCTGTCCAGCGCACGAACCGTAATTTTCGTGGGTCGCTTAACCTCGCCCACATAATCAGGCACGGAAAGGCAACCCTCAACACAGATTTCCTCCCCTTCCTCGTCCAGTAAAACGGGGTTTATCAGCTCAATCAAACCATCCCCCACGTCAACCACCGCTACTCTTCGCAAAACCCCAACCTGTGGCGCCGCCAGCCCCACGCCGTTCATGTGGCGCATGGTTTCCGCCATATCATCCAAAAGCTGTATTATCCTGTCATTTATCTCGGTAACTTCTCTTGCCCTTTTCCTAAGAAGTTCGTCCCCCACTATTCTAAGTGTTCTTACAGACATATCTGCACCTCCCACGCTACATGGATGCGGGGTTTACATCCGCAATAACCGTCAACTTTTTTTCGGTAAACAAAATTTCGTTTAGTGTATCGCAAATTTCCCTGCTAACCCTGCATTTTAACCAAAAATGCCATCTGTAGCTGTTTTTAATTCTATCTATACGGCATGGCACGGCACGAAACACCTTCGCCGCCCCCGAAAG
>CAZNYY010000504.1:0-1815 GCA_964577335.1 uncultured Oscillospiraceae bacterium
CAAAGACATTGGCCCTCGAATCCCTTCGTCACCCCAACTAACTTGGGAAAGAACCACTTTTAATGTATAATATACATGTTAACGTTTTATATGTTACCGGATGAGCACCTGCCGTATGCGAGGCTAACTTGCATACGGTTTTTTTGTAGGGTTCTTAATGCTAATGCAAAAAAACACCACACGCCTTATCAGCTCACAGATAAGAGGGAGTGTATATTTTATTATTATTTCGTGGGCAGAAAGGGTATGGAAATTATTATGTGGAATATGATATGGCCGATTTTAATTGTTGTTTCCGCAAACACCGTTTACAATATAAGCGCAAAGTCATCACCCACCAACATTAGTTTGTTTGCATCGCTTTCACTTACTTATTTGGTTGCTATGATTTCTTCTGTAATCATGTATTTTCTAACCAATGAAAAGAAAGATATTTTACTGGAATTATCAAAAGCGAATTGGACTACATACGCCCTTGGGATTGCAATAGTGGGTTTGGAACTTGGTTTTCTGTGTATTTATCGTGCCGGATGGAAAATAAGCACTGCCAACTTAGTTGTAAGCATAACTTTAACCTGTGTTTTGATGGGCGTAGGACTTCTCCTGTACAAGGAAGCGCTTAGCTTACGCCAAATATTTGGAATAATTATCTGTGCGGTTGGCTTGATTTTAATTGTAAAATAAATGGGATGCAGCCATTTTGCCACATCCCATTTTATATATCATTTAATATATTTTAAGATTGGGTTTCTTGCGGCGGCAGTGTCATCAGGTCTGCCGATTGGTGTTGTCCTCGGTGCTTGGTGAAGCTTCTCGGGGTCGGAGATGGCGGCATCGTAGATTTCCAAAAACGCCGCCACCGCCTCGTCAATTGTGGTTTTTGACTCGGTTTCGGTAGGTTCAGCCATCAGCGCTTCACTAACAATTAAGGGAAAATACATGGTTGGCGGATGAATTCCGTAGTCAAGCAGTGCTTTTGCAATGTCCATCGCCGAAACACCTACCTGCTTTTTAAGCCCTTCGATACTCATCACAAACTCATGCATACAACTGTCGCTCACAATATCGTATTTGTCCGCAAGTTTTTTAAGCATATAATTTGCGTTTAAAACGGCGTTTTGCGCCGCATCTTTTATCCCGTCCGCGCCGAGGGTTAAAATATACGTCAAAGCCCTCACCGCCACCAAGAAATTGCCGTCAAACGCATGAATTCTGCCTATTCCCTGTTCGCCGCCCGGCAAATATTTCGCCAAAAACTCACGGCAGCCCACAGGACCGCAGCCGGGTCCTCCTCCGCCGTGGGGGGTTGAAAATGTTTTGTGCAAATTTAAATGCATGACATCAAAGCCCATATCTCCCGGGCGGGCAACACCCATTATTGCATTTAAATTTGCCCCGTCATAGTAATTAAGCCCGCCGGCTTTGTGAATTATATCCGTAATTTCAAGTATGTTTTTATCAAAAAGCCCCAATGTGTTTGGATTTGTAAGCATAAGCCCCGCCGTTTTTTCGCCCACGGCAGCCCTTAGCTTATCAATGTCCATACACCCGTCCTCACTCGAGGGAATATTCACAATTTCAAAGCCCGCCATTGCCGCAGTTGCGGGGTTTGTGCCGTGTGCCGAGTCGGGCACTATTATTTGTGTTCTACCGCTGCCCTTTTGGTACGCCTTTATAAGCAAAAGCCCCAAAAACTCACCGTGCGCACCTGCTGACGGCTGGAGGCTGACACTATCCATACCCGTAATTTCGCAAAGTGCGGATGAAAGCATTTTTGAAACCTCGGCACACCCTTCCTTCGTTTCATTCGGCTGA
>CAZNYY010000505.1:0-1811 GCA_964577335.1 uncultured Oscillospiraceae bacterium
AACCCTGCTCTCAATTGGAAGGGCTTCTAATTCCGCTTTCTTTGCCTGTGCCACCGCTTTATTGCTTTCGATTTGAGCAGATGCACTTATAAGAGTGTCGAAATCAGCCTCTCCCACTCGGGCAGGCATAATTATACCCTCCAAATTATCACCATTCATAACCGCAATAGGCTTTAAGGGATTTTCATTTGCCAAAAACACATTTGTACCGTTGTTAAAGGCATCTAAATACTTTTGCTGTATGCCATATAACTTGTCCCCCGCCTTGAAAACATACGACTTCCGAAGTTCCTTTTTACCCGTTTTCGCTCCGTTTACAACCTCGTCCATCTCGGTTTCATAAAGCTTTGGGTCGCCCGATAAAACAATAGTGTTTGACCCGTCATAAACCTTTGCCAAAGACATATTTTCGTCTGTACTAACATTGGCGTTACCAATCTTATCAAGGTCGCTCATGGTTTCGCCTGTTTTGGGAATGGCAATAAAACCATCCGTAATTATATCACCGCCGACAATAATTCTTTTGGCATCTTTCAATATACCATATTGTTTATTGTTTACTGAAAAATCCTTTTTGTTTTTGGGAGCGGATAAAGTCATTACTTTGCCGTTCTCGGCGGCAACGTTGACAATGGGTTCTTTCGGTTGCTCAATCATTTCGTTAACTACCGGAGCTTGCTTCTCAAAGCTGTCATCTTTTAAATTCTCCGCTTGTTGTACGGAAACATCACGAACCGCCACGCTCTTACCATTGTCAACCTCAATCTTAACAGCCCCGTCCGTTTCACCCACAACCGTTATCTTATTTCCCGTGTCCTTTGCAATATATACATCCCCCGGTTTAATGTCTGAAATGTCCGTTGCCATAAAGCTCGTCAACACCTGTATTCGTTGGGGGATACCCCTGTGCACTTCCAGGGCACAGTTACTCATCAAACCCTGTCAGTAAAGTATCGCACTGCTTGAGTGCCTTGAGGAAATTATCTATGTTTTCATGCTTTGCGAGAGACCATCTAAAATTGGATCTGTTGACAAAGTAGAAAAAGTTGAGAAATCGTCTCCGATATGTTATAACAAATCATCATTGGGTATATCTATGTATAAAATGTCTTGCAAACGAATTACTATATTTGCTTCAACTTGTTCTCCTATCTCTGGTTTATTATTTACGGTTTTAAGCTTATGAAGCTGGTATTTTGTGTTTTCAACAAGCCCGATGATGCTGTTTATCACTTCATCCAGAAAAAACGTGCCGAGGGCAAAGCGTGTAAAGAGGCTATGATTGCAGGTTTTAACAAGTTCTTGCGCATTTATTATGCCCGGGTTTCCGCGGCCTACAATGCAATTACGGTAGAAAAAATTTTGATTGTAAAATTTTTTTCTTACATTAATGCGTTTCAACGAAGTGGGGGATATCACCCGCCACTTTGTTAGTAAATCGGAACCCCACCGCCTATAGAGGCGGGGGACATCTCTCACGAAGTTATAAGGAGGCATAAAAATGTATTATTCGGCCACATGCTCTTCACCGATAGGTAAAATCACCCTTGCGTGCGATGACAATAACCTTGTTGGCTTATGGCTGGAAGGACAGAAGTATTTTGGAAATAGCGTTCCCAAAGAAATGGCAGAAAAGAACGATATACCAATATTTATATCCGCAAAAAACTGGCTGGACAGATATTTTACAGGAGAAAAGCCCGACATTTCCGAATTGCGGTCATCACCGGCAGGCGGAGAGTTTCGGCAAAGAGTCTGGCGCATTTTATGTGAGATACCATATGGCGAGGTTGTAACCTATGGGGACATTG
>CAZNYY010000506.1:0-1809 GCA_964577335.1 uncultured Oscillospiraceae bacterium
AAACATAGTTGCAAGCTACTATTACGACAGTTGGGGCAAGCTGTACGGAGTGATAGGCGACCCCGATAAGGCAATATTGAACCCGTTCAGGTATCGCGGCTACTACTACGACGACGAGTTCAACTTCTATTATCTGAATAGCAGATATTATGATCCGGAAATTTGTCGGTTTGTAAATGCGGATGAAGCTAAAAATATATTTTTTGACAATTTGCTTTCGACTAGAAACTTATATAATTATTGCACAAATGATCCTATAAACAATAGTGACCAAAATGGCAAGTGGCTTATAAGAGTAGCAAGTGGTATTGTTGTAGGGGCACTATTTGCAGGTTTTGCTTATGCGCTTTTAGATATATTAAGTGATTTTATAAAAATTCCCCAAAAACGAAAGCGTTAATCATTGCCGCTTTTGGTGCTTTAGGGGTTGGGTTAGGTGCATTTTTTGGGCCTGCAATATTACAAAAATTAGCACCTAAATTCATGGAATGGTTAAAGGCGATTAAGTCCATGAAGAAGAAATTTAAGGTATGGGGGCCAACCAACGCAGGTAATATTGTTGGATTACAATTATGGTTTATTAAGATTATGCTTCATACTCCTCACTTAAAATTTAATGAGCCTTGGTTTCATTTGCAAATAGAGGTTTTTGTTTTTATTTGGTAATCCGTTTATGAAAATACCATTATTTGACCCGAAGTGGATAAGATAATATATGAAAGAAAAAATGGTAGCGAAGAAAAAAGTTAATGATTCTTTTTTTTATAAAGCGTTGCAGTTATACAAATGTAATTTTTTTGGAATGGGTTTTTTTGATTCTATTGATGTCACTAAATTGCTTGATAAGTATAATTTTAGGTGTTTTCCTAGAGATGAAAAAAAATTTTATATTAAAAGATTTCCAATAATACTGGGAATAAGTGTAGAATTTGCAGTTATACAGGACATTTTGGCAAATTATTGGTCTGACGAAACTATGGAGACGAGAATATTAGCGTTTTATGAGAAACCTGTAATTTATAGCGATATTAAATTGTTAACTTGTCAAGAACCAGAATTTTTATACGAAGCAAAAGAATTTGTTTTTTCACTATCCAATACTCCTGAAAACAAAGAAGATGAATTTTTGCTTACAATAAATGAATCCGTTTCTAGTCAATTTCTACTTGAGTTTTAACTTATACTTTCAACATTAGAGGTTAATTGAAAATCGTTTAATTATCCAATACTATTATCGAAAGACGCTGTTCTTAGAGAATAGTATTGGATATAATTCAATGCAAACTCCTGTTACTACGGTCAAGAAGACCAGACGATAGACAGCTTTGCCGTAAAGGATACCGTAACATATACATACGACACGGTTTGGAAGGATAAACTGCTCAACATCACAAGTGAAAGCAATCCTGCGCAGTACAGCTACGGCAACTTTGTCTACGATACGGTTGGCAATCCGACGGAGTACAGGGCATATAAGTTTGTTTGGGAGAAGGGTCGGCAGCTAAAAAAATCTGCGACCGAAGCAGCAACAGCCTGCTGTTCACATTTAAGTACAACGCGAACGGCATCCGTAGACTACATTTCATGCAGCAAACGGAACGGAGATACGTATCTTGGTGAATGGTCTGAGGTGAAATCAGAAGACATCTTCGGCATTGAGATCAAAGAAATAACTTTTAGACGAGTGGCAACAGAATAATGTGTTTTGTCCGGATGGCACGGGAGAATACTTTCTCCCGTGCTTGTGCAATTATAAATTTTAAACTTGTTCCTTGAACGGCATCAACATATTGCTGGGAGAAAGGCAGG
>CAZNYY010000507.1:0-1806 GCA_964577335.1 uncultured Oscillospiraceae bacterium
CCCCATAATAAACCCTGTAAATTTGAACCATTTTTTCAATTTACAATATATTTATTGTAAATTTATTTTAAATGTATTATAATGTACAGTGGTGATGTAATGAAAAAAATATTTATTTTATCGGTACTGGTGTTTTTTTTGGTGGGATGCACCCAAAATATATATACTCATACGGATTTCGCCCTCAACACTATGGTTACGGTAACGCTTTACGGAGGAGATTCTTCTGTTTTGGATGAAAGTTTTAATATCTGCCGTGAATACGAAAATATACTAAGCCGTACTGTGGAGGGCAGTGATATATCAAAAATTAACCGTGAGGGCAGCGCACAGGTAAACCCCGAAACTGCCGATATAATCACGAAAGGTATTTATTACGGGCATTTTTCGGAGGGACTTTTTGATATAAGCATCGGGGCGGTATCGTCATTGTGGGATTTCCTAAGGGCAGTATCCCCGCCCGTTCATGATGAAGTAATGACTGCCTTGAACACGGTTGACTTTCGTGAAATATCAGTGCAGGGCAATAATGTAAGCCTTGGAAGAGAAGGCGCACAGCTGGATTTGGGCGGTATTGCAAAAGGATATATAGCAGATAAAATGGCAAGGTACATAAAATCCAGCGGAGCGGAAGGTGCAATTATAAACCTTGGCGGAAATGTTGTTGTGCTTGGAAACCGTGGGGGCAAGCCTTTTCGGGTTGCAATTCAAAGCCCCGAAAGCCCGGAGAAAACCTTCGGTGTTTTGCATATTACGGACAAATCTGTTGTGACCTCGGGAATATATGAGAGAAATTTCATATATAATGGCAAAGAATATCATCATATTTTAAACCCCGAAACAGGTTATCCCCATGAAAACGAGCTTGCATCGGTAACGGTTATAAGCGACCTCTCTGTGGATGGGGATGCCCTCTCAACCGTGCTTTTTTTGATGGGAGCCGACAAGGGAATTGAGGCGGCAGAAGGACTTGACGGTGTTGAGGCGCTGTTTATACTAAGGGATGGCAGTTTTGTAAAAACCTCGGGTATAGGCAGCAGGATAGCGTTTGAACAAAATTAAAGGAGAGAAAAATGATTTTTAAAGAAAAATCAGTATCCAGCCGATATATTTTTAAGGGAAAAATTATAAATCTTCGACAGGACAATGTACTTCTTCCGGACGGGCGACCAGCCGAGCGGGAGGTTGTGGAACATCCGGGCGGAGTGGCGGTGGTGGCAGCTACAGATGAGAATGAAATTATCATGGTCAGCCAATACAGGCGACCTATTGATGATATTTTGTATGAAATTCCGGCGGGAAAGCTGGACTGGGGCGAGGACCATTTTGACTGCGCCGTTCGTGAGCTTGAGGAGGAAACGGGATACGGAGCTGACAACTTCTTGTATTTAGGCGGTTTTTATACTACCCCGGGTTTTTGCAACGAGATAATACATATATATCTTGCATCCGGGCTAAAAAAGGGCGAAAGCCATCCCGATGAGGATGAATTTTTGGAAGTTAGCAAGGAACCGTATGACACACTCGTTGAAAAAATTTTGACGGGCAAAATCCGTGACTCTAAAACCGTTATGGGAATTCTCGTTGCCGGACACAAAATAAAACGTCAAGGAAAAAACAACTGATTGTCTTAGCTGCTTAAATATGTTATAATTTTAGCGGAGGACTTGTCTTTTTTAGGACGTGTTGCAGTACATACGAAAAGGGGGGCTACCTTGTGAGTGACGATTTGATTGCACGCTGTCAGCGAACAGAGGAAACCGCATTTGAAGAGCTTGTCCAGATGTATCAGGGGCAAATCTACCA
>CAZNYY010000508.1:0-1782 GCA_964577335.1 uncultured Oscillospiraceae bacterium
GGCGCGGTAAATTCCGCCGGAGGCTGTAGTTTGAATTTATTCAAACTAAGTCCCTCTTTCTTTCTTTTTTAGAAATTTAACAGTAAACATTTTAATTAAAGTTACTTACCAAAGCACATTCGCCCATCCCAAAAATTATATCTCAATCTGGTGATAACAGTCAAAGACATATAAAACACCCCCAATTAACATTATTCATATAGAATTTGTATGAAATGATTATAAATCATAATATTCCCTTTGTCAAGAGAAAAATAAAAATATTTTTATTTTTCTGCGGTTTCCAAACATATAGTTGTATTGAGAGGGTTTGTATGATATAATAACCTCACACAGGTTATTATATATTGCTTTTATTCACTGTCGATATTTTCCTCGCCATGTTCGGAAACGGCGATGCGACATTATATCTGTAATACAAGGAGGTGTTTGTATGACTGACCCGTATGTAGCTTTATGGATTGTTTTGGCGGCCGTTATGATTTTAATTGAGGTTTCAACCCTCAATCTGGTTTCAATTTGGGTCGCCATGGGTTCGCTGGTTGCTTTGATTGCCGCCAAAATTGGTTATGGTCTCAGTGTTCAAATAGGGGTGTTTTTTGTGGCATCAGGTGCGTTTCTTGCTTTAACAAAACCATTGGTGAAAAGGTTCCTCAAGCCCAAGAGGGAGCCTACCAATGCGGATAGGACTGTGGGTGAGGAAGGCGTAGTCATAGAGGACATCGACGGTGTAAGCGGGACCGGACAAATCAAGGTAATGGGAAGTGTATGGTCCGCCAAATCCGCAGACGGTTCAAACTTTAAAAAGGGTGAGCGCGTCAATGTGAAGGCAATAGAGGGAGTAAAGGCAGTTGTTCAAAAAAAGGAGGAATAAGTATGAATTGGTGGCTAATCGGACTGTTGGCTATAATCCTTTTGGTGTTTATCAAAAACGTAAAAATTGTCTCCCAGGCAAGTGCATATGTAATTGAGCGTCTGGGTGCTTATCAGACCACATGGGGGGTGGGTCTGCATTTTAAAATACCCATCTTTGAGCTTGTGGCGAAAAAGGTTAATTTAAAGGAGCAAGTGGTCGACTTTGCACCGCAAGCAGTTATCACGAAAGATAATGTAACTATGCAGATTGATACAGTGGTTTTTTTCCAGATAACCGACCCCAAGCTATACACATACGGCGTTGAAAGCCCCATGATGGCAATTGAAAACCTCACGGCAACAACGCTCAGAAATATCATCGGTGATTTGGAGCTTGATGAAACACTAACTTCCAGAGATACTGTAAACACTAAAATGCGTGCAATTTTGGATGACGCAACTGACCCTTGGGGCATTAAAATTACACGTGTGGAGCTTAAGAACATCCTTCCCCCGAGGGAAATCCAGGATGCGATGGAAAAACAGATGAAGGCGGAGCGTGAGCGCCGTGAGGCAATACTCCGTGCAGAAGGGGAAAAACGTTCGGCAATACTTGTGGCTGAGGGTGAGAAGGAGTCCGCAATTTTGCGTGCTGAGGCACAGAAAGAATCGTATATCCGAAATGCCGAAGGTGAGGCTGAGGCGATATTGAAAGTTCAATCTGCTACTGCCGAGGGTATAAAGCTTATAAATGCATCCAATCCCGGTCACGGACTTTTGACGATTAAGAGCCTTGAGGCGCTTGAAAAGGTGGCGGATGGTAAGGCTACAAAGATTATCATTCCCTCTGAGATACAGGGGATAGCGGGGCTTGCCGCATCGGTTAAAGAGGTCTTTTCGGCGGATGACAAGGCATAATAATCCAGT
>CAZNYY010000509.1:0-1766 GCA_964577335.1 uncultured Oscillospiraceae bacterium
GGCGGGACAAAATAATGAACAGCGTCTGGGGTTATGATTTTGAGGGTGAACCCCGCACGGTTGATGTTCATGTGGGAACACTGCGGCAAAACCTTGGCAAGCTTGGCGCATTAATCGAACCCGTGCGCAGCGTGGGCTATAAGATTTAGTCGTCCGTCACACCCATAAAATTCATATAAGAAGGGGGCTTAAAATATGAAACGCAGAATACTTGCGGCAATGAGTATTATGGCCGCCTTTACACTTGTTGTTTCCACCGCTTTTACCCTTTATGTAAGCTATCAAAACTTTCGAAGCTTTTATAAAAAAGGCGCGCGGGAGCAGGTAATGCTGATGGCGGAAGCGATAAATGAGAGCACCTCTAAGGTTTTATCGGTAAGGACGCTCGCCGCACTTTCGGATAACAGAATGACCCTCATAGCACCTGACGGGGAAGTACTTTTTGATAATAAGGCCTCCGCCCTGCCAAACCACGGTGACCGTAATGAGGTTCTCGAAGCGTCAAAAAGTGGGTTTGGCGAGGATGAAAGGCTGTCCGACACCCTGTCCGAGGAAACCTATTACACGGCGGTACGCCTGTCTGATAACAGTATTTTCCGCTTGGCGGTCACCACGGACAGTATTTTTGTTTATTTCTTTAATATCATTCCAACCGTTATTTTTATTGCGGTTTGTATTTTTATTCTTATCTCAATTGTTGCAACATCATTTACAAAGAAAATTGTTTCTGATATTTCAAGGATTGACCCGGATAACATTGACAGTGCCGCAACTTTTGAGGAACTCACACCATTTTTAAGAAAGATATCCAAACAAAATGCACGAATCAAAGAACGTGCTGCAATTGTAGAGGAACAGAAGAACACCCTTGAAATTATCAGCCGCAACATGAGTGAGGGTTTGGTTGTTTTGGATGCGGCAGGAAATATTGTATCTGTAAACGATAGTGCCCAGAAAATTTTTGGCGCAGATAATGTTTTGGGAAAAAATCATCTTTATTTAAGCCGCAACATGGCTATTACCGACACCATAAATTCTGCACTTAAAGGGAATAGCAAATCAAAAACAATAGAAATAGGAGAAAAGGAGTACAGCCTTTTTTTAAACCCCGTTTTTACAAACGATGTATGCAGCGGGGTAATTATGCTGCTTTTTAATGTGAGCGAGCAGATGCGTACCGAAAAAATGCGCCGTGAATTTTCCGCAAATGTTTCTCACGAACTGAAAACACCGCTCACAACAATTTTAGGCTATTCTCAAATACTTTCAAACGGCATGGCAAAACCCGAGGATATACAGGCCTTTGCCAAAAAGATAGAAACCGAAACCTCAAGACTTATTACCCTAATAAACGATATTATAAGACTTTCAAACCTTGATGAGGGTAGTTTTGCGGACAGCTTTGTGCCGACAGGTCTTTTAGCAACCGCAAAAGCCGTTTTGGATGACCTTGCCCCTCAAATATCAAAAAAAAGCATAGAAGCCTTGGTCAGCGGTACCGAAGTTTTTGTAAACGCCAACCCCTCTATGCTTTATGAACTTATTTATAATCTCTCCGACAACGCAATAAAATATAATAAGGACGGCGGCAAAATCCATCTCATGGTTTCCTCTGACGGCAACGTCCCTAAAATCACCGTTTCGGACACGGGCATCGGTATTCCCGAAAAGTATTTAGACCGTATTTTTGAAAGGTTTTTCACCGCATCAAAAAGCCGCTCTCATAAAACAGGCGGCACGGGGCTTGGCTTGTCCATTGTAAAGCC
>CAZNYY010000510.1:0-1764 GCA_964577335.1 uncultured Oscillospiraceae bacterium
ATATGATGAGCTATGATTAGTCATGCGAACACTCCTCATTTATTATAACTTGTTATTATATTATAATAGGTTATAAATAATTATATTTAAAAAGGATGGTAGCTATGGCTGAAATAAAACTACAACATATATATAAATCTTACAATAAGAATGTATCAGCAGTAAATGATTTCAACCTTGATATTCATGACACGGAATTTATAGTTATTGTCGGGCCTTCCGGTTGCGGCAAATCTACCATATTACGTATAGTAGCCGGCTTGGAAGATACCACCCTAGGGGATATTCAAATAGATGGTAAACGAATGAATCATGTTCCTCCCAAAGACCGTGATATTGCGCTTGTTTCCCAAAGCTATGCCCTTTATCCACATATGAACGTATATTATAACATGGCATTTGGTTTAAAGACTCGTAGATTTCCTAAACATGAAATTGATCGTCGTATAAAGGAGACTGCACAGCTTCTGGATATTGAGCAATATTTAGACCGTAAGCCAAACGCTCTTTCCGGTGGGCAACGTCAACGTGTAGCATTAGGTCGCGCCATCGTTCGCGATGCCAAAGTATTCTTAATGGATGAGCCATTATCAAACTTAGACGCAAAGCTGCGTGCACAAATGCGTACTAAGATTACTAAATTGCATCGCCGTTTACAAACTACAACCCTTTACGTGACCCATGACCAAACAGAAGCCATGACCATGGCAACACGCCTTGTTGTGATGAATAAGGGCGTAATTCAGCAAGTGGGTGTTCCTAAAGAAGTATACGAAAAACCTGACAATGTTTTTGTTGGGGGCTTTATAGGTTCGCCTGCTATGAATTTTCTTACGGGTACCCTGTCAGACGATGGCAAAATCCATATAGGACCTATTTCAATCGTACTCCCCAAAAGAACAAGTCAAAATCTACACAAGCAGGGTTATGTTAACAAAGAAATCATAATGGGTATCCGTCCGGAAGATTTCCATGACGAACGTACATTTATTGAAAATTCTACTGGTTCTATCATTGATGCTAAAACAGAAGCCACTGAATTACTGGGTGCGGAAACTATTCTGTACTCGCAAATCGCGGGTCAACCATTTATGGCTCGACTCGATGCAAGATCTGATGTTAAATCCGAACAAGTCCTTCCGCTGGCAATAGATATGAATAAAGTGCACTTCTTCAATTATAATACGGAAAAACGTATTTCCCAAGATGGGGAATAGAAAAAATTTCCGAAAAGGTATGATAATACATTTACTTTTATAATTAGTTATAATAGGATATAAGTAATTATAAATAATTATGTTTAAGGGGCAGAGGTGAAAATATGCAAAAACGGTTAAAGCTCATCAGTATTCTTTTATGCTTTCTATTGATTGCAGTGGCCTGTTCTAATAAAAGTAAGGATCATGTTGAATTAGTCATTTCCGCAGCAGCTAGTTTGAAAGATGCAATGGATGAAATACAACTCACCTATCAAGAAGAACATCCCGAAGTAACATTGACATTTAACTTTGGAGGCTCTGGTTCTTTGCAGCAACAAATTTCGCAAGGAGCGCCGGTTGATCTGTTTTTCTCAGCAGCAAAAGATAAGTTCGATTTATTGATCGAGGAAGGAAATATCGCAAAAGAAGATGGCATGGATCTGCTTGGAAATTCACTAGTATTAGTGGTTCCAAAAGAGGCTCAATCTATTAAAAACTTTGAGGATCTTGCAAAGTCGGAAATCGATAGCATTTCCATCGGAACGCCTGAAACAGTGCCTGCGGG
>CAZNYY010000511.1:0-1760 GCA_964577335.1 uncultured Oscillospiraceae bacterium
CGTAAACGAGCTTGAGTATGTGGTTGACTGCTCGGTTTCCGAGAGCGGGGCACCTCTTTTGTTACTTAGTATCAGCGCCGGTTCAAAGGATGCGGCCCGTGAGATGGCGGAAAGGTTTAAGAAAAACCCGCAAAAAATATATTCGGAAATAATTCGTGTTTTTACAAGGTAAAGGTGTTGTACTTTAAGTAAACCCCCGCAGGAGAAAATTCTCCCTCGGGGGTTGTTTTTTATTACACCGGATGTACAAGGTTTTTCTCGTCCACCATATCAGGGTCAATCTTATACTTTTCCGCTTGCCTGTATTTAAAGAATTTCATTGCCACCTGTCCGAACAATGCGTAGGACAAAACATCCTCGTCCTGCTCGGCATACTCGGCAACTTCTTTTCTAAGCTTATCAAGCTCATTTTCAATCCTGTCTGCGGGGCGGAAGGTTATGACCTCATCGTCACCTATAATACTCTTCCTAAACTCATCCTTAATTGCAACGGGCGTTCTGCCGTACTCTCCCTTTAAAATCCCCCGTGACTCGTTTGTAACCATTTTGTATCTCTCTCCCATGATTACATTAAGCACCGCCTGTGTTCCCACAATTTGGCTTGTAGGGGTGACAAGGGGCGGATAACCGAAATCCTCCCTAACCCTCGGGATTTCCCTCAAAACTTCCTCGTACTTGTCTTCCTTGCCCTGCTCTTTAAGCTGGGACACGAGGTTTGAAAGCATTCCCCCGGGCACTTGGTACAACAGCGTGTTTACATCCACACCCATTACCTTGGGGTTTAAAAGCCCGCCCGCCATATATTTTTCGGACAACCCTCTAAAATATGATGCAATATCGCTCAAAAGGTTCAAATCATATCCCGTGTCATATTCCGTATCTTTAAGCGCCGCCACAAGCGGTTCAACAGGCGGCTGGGAAGTTCCCATTGCAAGGGGGGAAATTGCACAGTCAACCACATCCACTCCCGCTTCTATCGCCTTTAAATATGTCATGGAGGCAACACCGCTTGTGTAATGAGTGTGAAGCTGTATCGGCAATTTAACCGTTTCTTTCATGGCACGCACAAGGTCATACGCAACATACGGGGTCAGAAGCCCCGCCATGTCCTTTATACATATGCTGTGGCAGCCAAGTTCCTCAAGATGTTTTGCTGTTTCAACAAATTTTTCTATGTTATGCACAGGGCTTATTGTGTAGCAAACAGTACCCTGCACATGTCCTTTTTCCTTTATGCCCGCTTTGATGGAGGTTTCAAGGTTACGCACATCATTCAAAGCGTCAAAAATCCTTATAATATCGACCCCGTTTGCGATTGATTTTTGCACAAAATATTCAACCACATCGTCCGCATAATGCCTGTACCCCAAGATATTCTGTCCTCTAAACAACATTTGCAGTTTTGTGTTTTTAGCTTTTTCCTTTATTTTTCTAAGCCTTACCCACGGGTCCTCGTTTAAAAACCTAAGGCACGCATCAAATGTTGCACCGCCCCATGCTTCAAGCGAATGGTAACCCACCTGGTCAAGCATGGAAACCACGGGTAGCATTTCCTCCGTAGTCATTCGTGTTGCGATAAGCGACTGGTGCGCATCCCTAAGACTTGTATCCATAATTTTCACTGACATAATATTCCACAGCCTTTCTGCCCGCAAATAATACTGAAATATACGCATATTCTTATCTGCGGGCAGATAAAGCGTATTTGGGTTTTAAAAATTTACACAAAAATTAGGACAGGGTTATAACAACCTCTCCGT
>CAZNYY010000512.1:0-1750 GCA_964577335.1 uncultured Oscillospiraceae bacterium
CTTTTTTGTTTATTCCCCGCACCTCAAGACCGTATGCCACATTGCTGAGAACATCCCTGTGTGACATAAGTCCAAAGCTTTGAAACACCATGGAAATTTTGTTTCGCCTAAAATCCCTAAGCTCTTTTTTAGAGTATTGCTCTATATCCTGCCCCTCAAAATAAATTTTTCCCGAGGTTGGGGGCTGAAGCATATTCAGGCAGCGTATTACCGTAGATTTTCCCGAACCCGACAAGCCTATAAGCACGAAAACCTTTCCCTGCTCAACCTCAAATGACACATCATCAACAGCGACCGTAACCTCTGTTCTTTTTAATATTTCTTCTTTGCTCATCCCTTTTTTCAGCATTTCACGGGCGAGCATTTTTTTTGTTCCAAACATTTTTGTCAGATGCTCAACTTTTAAAATTACATTGTTTTCACTCATGATTGGGCATCCTCCTCTTTAAACATTCCCTGGGTCAGCCTATCCATAATAATAGCAACTATTACAATTGCAATCCCCGCCGCAAACCCCCTGCCGCTTTCAAGGCGGTTAATGCCTTTTAGCACTTCCGAGCCAAGCCCCGTAGCGCCTATCATCGAACAGGTTACAACCATTGAGATGGCCATCATAATAGTTTGGTTAACACCCGTCATTATTGTCGGCAGCGCCTGAGGAATTTGCACCTTAAAAAGAGATTGCATCTTGGTCGACCCAAAGGACCTTGCCGCCTCCACCACCTCTGCATCCACCTGTCTTATACCATGGCTTGTAAGCCGAATAACGGGCGGCACCGCATAAATAGTGGTTGCAATTACCGCAGGCACATTCCCAAGCCCCAAAAGCATAACCGCAGGTATTAAATACACAAAACTCGGCATGGTCTGCATGGTGTCAAGCACCGGGCGCACCATTTGGTCCGCCTTTCTGCTTGATGATATCATCACGCCCGTCGGCAAACCTATAAGCAGCGAAATTATCACTGATGTTATTATAATGGTAAGCGTGTCATACATCATATCCCACAGCCCCATAACACCTATGAAAATCAACATAACGGAATACAGCACTGCTTTGCCGATTTTTTTACTGACTTTATATGTAGCAAAGAAAACCAAAATTATAAGCAGCCACCACGGGATGAGGTTTACAAATGTTCCCACCCCGTTTAAAAGCACACGCAAGCTGCTTGAAACCGATTCAAAAAAGGGATTCCAGTTTTGCAGCATATAATTTATCGCATTGTCAATCGGTTCTCTTATATCAAAATAAAGTGCGTTTGGAAATTCTGTCAGCCATTTAGGCATCTATTTCACACCCCTTTATTTGGCAAGCGCTTCACGCACAAGGTCTGCTTTGTCTGCGGGCAGCCATTCGCCCAAAAGCTCGTCATGCTCACTAAGGAACCATTTGGCAGCTTCCACATATTCAGCATCATTTTCATTTACATATGCCAGTGCCTTTGATGTCAACTCACTTGAAGTGGAATATTTGCCAAGAAACTCCGAAAACTCAGGGTATTTTTCCGGAAATTCGGGATTTACCGCTACCGTAAGCCTTATTGAAGGGCATTCGCACTGACCTTCCAAATACAAATCGGGGTCGTACGGTGCATCCTCCAAAAGCACAAGGTCATACATCCCCGTAATCCATGCAGGCTCCCAATAATACGCAACAATCGGCTCTCCCTTTTCGTAGGCGCCCGAAATTGCCGCCGCAAGTGCAGGGTCAGAGCCGGGATCCATGTAATTGTACATTTCATCCAGA
>CAZNYY010000513.1:0-1750 GCA_964577335.1 uncultured Oscillospiraceae bacterium
ATGGGTTGTCAACTATTTTTCAGTCTTTTTTAGGGTGATAATTCACGGATTCAGGTAATTACCCAATCATCACATTTTTCCCCGTTTCAGGGGGTTCCATTTGTGGTGCAGAGGCTTTGCCGCATTTGCCATCTCCCATCATGTCAAGGGCGCTGCATGACAGGGT
The DNA here is from genome assembly GCA_964577335.1 of uncultured Oscillospiraceae bacterium. Taxonomy (GTDB): domain Bacteria; phylum Bacillota; class Clostridia; order UMGS1883; family UMGS1540; genus CAZNYY01. The sequence continues at coordinate 167 of CAZNYY010000513.1, forward strand.
GCTGATGGCGGTAATGAGCGGGTTAAACGCTCGTTTTTATTCATCAAACACAGAAAAAAAAGAAAATTTGTTTTCGACTTGACATTACATTCAGGTGGGCATATATTTACCATCAGTTGACGGACGGGTGCCGGCTGACATGACGACGTGTCGAATAAAGTCGAGAAACTCAATGATTTGCATTTTGAGAAGATTCTTTCCGAACAAAAAAAAGTAGGGATATTTTCTGTCACTGACAGATATGCTTTATCGCTTTTTCAAAGGATGCTGAAAAAAGGAATAATTCCCGGCGAGCACATAAAGCTGGCCGGTTTTGACGATTTGCGCTTTGCATCCCAGTTGCAACCTGGATTAAGCACCATCAGACAACCAATGCGCATGGAAGGAAAAATCGCAATACGGAAGTTGGTTAACATGATTTTTGGGAAGACAGAAAAAAATGAAACCTTGAAGCCAGAATTAGTCGTACGCGGCTCAACTGATCCGACAATTGTCACTTGCTGAATTTGAAGTAATCAGTTTTTTTGCTGATGTTTGGATGTGATAAAAAGCCTGGTTTAAGTCGATTTACTAAAAAACGCACCAAAAAAGGAGTATGCAATGAAAAAAAAGGCAGTGTTTTTCACCTTGATCGAGCTGCTGGTCGTTATAGCAATAATTGCTATACTTGCCAGTATGTTATTGCCCGCCTTATCCGCCGCTCGTAACAAAACAAAAACAATTTCCTGTATGAACAATTTAAAGCAAATTGCTTATATTGGTCATGAATACAATGAATTATTTGACGATTATATTCTTCCTTCGGTATATGGCCCCTCTTATTGGGGCCTTGTTTTGAGAAAAGCCGACTTATTGCTGGGACAACCCACTTTTTACAAAGCAGGGTACTTGACGCTGACACCGGACTGGATGTATCCCAAAATACTTTCCTGCCCCGGCGAGTCCCTGCCTTTTATCAGAACCGGTTTTGAGACAGAATATTTCACCCGCCTAGACGACGGGAGGACTTATCATTTTTCATTAAATTTAGAGTTTTGTAAAATTATTAGTGACACCAAGAACACTGAGGATTTCTTCAAACTGGCAAAGGTAAAGAAACCTGCTGATGTTATGAATGTTACAGAGGTAAAGCATACTGATAATGTTAATTCTTATTATGTCGCTTTGTATGAATACAAGGATAAAGTAACAGAGGTAATACATCGGCATAATGGTATGGTTAACACTCTTTATTTTGATGCGCATGTTGGCAGGCACAAGGTGCCATATCGTCCCCAATTCTATTTTCATTCCACTTCGACAGCATTATAACAAATAGTTCAAACAGAAAGGGATTGTATTATGCCAAGCAAATTGAAACATCTTTTGTTGATTATCGGGATGCCCTTTTTTCTTTGTGCGCTGGATTGTCAGGTGACAGACCGGGAGTTTCAGTTAAAAACAGCAAGCCTTTCTGTGCTTGTAAAAGACGGAATTATTATTGAGTTGCGTGACAATTTAACTGGCAAAATATGGGCTGATAGAGCGCATGAAGACCTTAAAATTCCTGCTGGATTGGGAATCATTACAGACTATCCACTGCTG
>CAZNYY010000514.1:0-1744 GCA_964577335.1 uncultured Oscillospiraceae bacterium
ACGTTAGAACCCAGCAATAAGAAAAGGCCCTATCACCAATGCTTGTAACACCATTTGGAATGGTGACAGACGCAAGGTTGCTGCAACGAAAAAATGCCTCTTCCCCAATACTTGTGACTGGATACCCACCTAATGTTGCCGGAATATCAAATGCACCGCTTATGGAGGTTTTGCACCTCGTAATCGTTGCCTTGCCATTTGAAACCGTGTATGTATAAATACCTTCTGTTTCCGCAGATACGGCATGTTCAAGCCCCGGCAAAAAACTTGATATACTCAAAATCATAACCGCTGTAAGAATTATACTTACAATTCTTTTCAATTTTTAGTACCTCAATTCTTTTTTGATTATATACTAAATCTCTTAACATTATACCAATCCCATCCAAAAAAGTCAATTAAATAATGTATCCACATGAATGATTTTTGCAAAATAAATTGGTTGACAAAATGCCGCCCGTATGGTAAAATATTAACATTGTGCAGTGTAAATCATGTAAGTCCTCTTGATTTCGCTGCTATTTTTAATACGATATTTTAATACATATTTCGTAAAAGTGAATAATATGAAATCCTTGTGTCGGCACATACATTTTTATATTCTTGTAGGAGCTAATCAAATGATAATAAAAACACTGGCAAAATCAATTAGACAATATAAAAAGGAGTCTGTTCTTTCTCCGGTATTTATGATATTCGAGGTAGTCTTGGAAGTATTAATTCCATTTTTTATGGCATTTTTAATTGACAAAGGTATCTCCGCAGGGGACATGAATTACATTTCAAAAATGGGTTCTCTCCTTATACTCTTCGCCTTTATGTCGCTGACATTCGGGGCGCTCAGCGGCATATCCTCCGCAAGGGGCGCCGCAGGCTTTGCCGCAAATTTGCGAAACGATACTTTTACCAATATTCAAAAGTTTTCGTTTTCTAATATTGATAAGTTTTCCTCTTCCAGTCTTGTGACAAGACTTACAACGGATATTCGCAATGTTATGATGGCTTACCAGATGATTATACGGCAAGCCGTGCGCTCGTTAGTGATGGTTGCTTTTGCGCTTGTTATGGCATTTCGCACCAATTCACAGGTGGCGATTATTTTTGCGTTTGTCGCCCCCATACTGGGTTTGGGGATGCTTGCCATCACATTAAACGTACACCCTCTTTTTAGAAAAGCACTTAAAATTTATGATAGGCTAAACAATGTTGTACAGGAAAATTTGCGTGGTGTTCGTGTTGTTAAGTCTTTTGTCAGGGAAGCTGTTGAAAACGAAAAATTTGCCAAAATATCTTCCGAGATTTTTGCTTATTTTACCAAAGCGCAAAAAAGGGTTGCATTCACGGCTCCGCTGATACAGCTTTGCACCTATGCAAGCATGATTTTAATTTCATGGTTTGGGGCGAATTTTATTGTTTCGGGCAGTATGTCACAGGGAGAACTGATGAGTATGTTCTCCTATGTGATGCAGGTTTTGATGAACCTTATGATGCTGTCCATGGTGTTTGTTATGATAATAATTTCCCGTGCATCGGCGGTGCGTATTGCCGAGGTTATAAACGAGGTGTCCAATCTGCAAAACCCAAAAAACCCTGTAATGACGGTGCCTGACGGCTCCATTCGTTTTAAGGATGTAAGCTTTAGTTATGTTGGCGATAAGAAACATACCTGCCTTTCAGGAGTGAATATTGAAATTAAATCAGGCGAAACAATTGGGATTATAGGCGGCACGGGCAGCTCTAAATC
>CAZNYY010000515.1:0-1722 GCA_964577335.1 uncultured Oscillospiraceae bacterium
CAACTTCCTTTCTATTTGCTATACTTTACCTATAATCTTTTTAATTGCCGCTTCGTGCGGCTTTTATTTTTTTATCCAACTTTTCTTCGGCAACCTTCAGTTCCGCAAGGTGAAAGTCAAACCACTCACTACGGCAATAATTCAGCCTTCCCCTTGCAATTTCCACTGCTTCAATCGCCCTGTCTAATGCTCTTCGGTGTCGCTCTCTCTTTTCTTCCCTTACCCACGCCCTAAGTGTTTCGCCGGCAAGCCAAGCGACCGCCAACAGCACTATAAATGCGCCCCATTTGGATAATAGAAACGTGTTAATCACCGTTAAACCCCCTTCGCATTGTCAAGCCGCCTTGCAATATCGTTTATAAAGTATTTCTTGCGGTTGTTTATCATTGTAACGTCCATCCCTTCAAGCCATCTTTCTATTGACCTAAAGTCTTTTATGCCGATTATTTCCCCCACTTCCTTTAGCGAGAAGAAACACTGCCTGCCATAACCCGAAATAATATCCCTTAACTCTCTGCGGTCTTTTGGCATATTAATTCACTCCTTCCTCAATCGCTCCTTCTCCGAAAATCTTTTCAAGCTTAATCTTATAGTACAAAGTCAGCTCCCTTTTGCCATTCTCCAAGTCGCTAACTACGCTCCTGTGCAGCCCTGTCCGTTTCGCCAAGTCCTTTTGATTTAAGTCGTGCTTGTACCGTAAGATTCGAATATTGTTCAAACTTTCACCCCTTCCACGTCATTTTTGTTGATTTTTACCATTGACACATTGTAAACCTTAGTGGTAAAATGTTAGCAAAACAAATATTTATCCGCCAAGATAATTTTTCAGCCCTCTTTCGAGGGGGCTTGTCTTTGTTTTGCTTTGCTATAGTTATATTATAATTCAAAATTCCGAGTTAGTCAACATTTTAATTCGATATTTTGAATTATCGTCATATGTACCAATAAAACCACACTTCAATTATGCAACTTTACTATATAAAGATAAAAAAATAACGCCCGAAGGCGTTGGAGTATATGAAACAACAAATATACAGGGAGGTTAACAAACCAAATGACATCCATTTTAAACAGTTTTATATTGCCAATTATAGTACCAGTTATAACGGGCGTTGCGGTTAATTTTTTTAACTCACGCCATTTTGTCTGTTGCGTTTTGCTGTTTGTAGTCAAAATGTAGTCAGATTGTAGTCATAAAAAACGGGATGAATAGGGCTGCCATATAGACAGCCTCGTTTTATTTATACAACCCCACCCTATAATGCACAAGGAATATCCGTATCATTTCCAATGTAAGATTTAATTCGCCTTTTTCGTTCCCCTTTAAAACTCCCTTATCCACCAAATGCTGTAAACACTCGTTGGCATCGTCTGCTATTTTCGCTGTGTTGTCATCAATATAATTATAAATCATCTTTTCAACCCCCTTGAAAATCAACTGCCCCTTAAAGGTTTCCCACAAAGCCCAATCGTTACCGCTCATGCTTGCAGGGCAATTCTTTCGGCTTGCGTCATAGTGTCGGACAACCCTGTCAATGTGTATGTTTAGTTCGCTCATTAGCCTTTTAACCAGTTCAACCGTTTTGTTAAAGGCAACGTCATAATTTCCGTCTGAATTTACGCAAATTTCAACGCCAATAGAATTATTATTTGTTATGCCATATTTTCCGTTGCCGTCACCGCAATGCCAAGTATAGTATTTGTTGTAATCGTTGACTTGCA
>CAZNYY010000516.1:0-1713 GCA_964577335.1 uncultured Oscillospiraceae bacterium
CATTAAAATTCCGCCTATTCCACCTATTGTTAAAAGCACGCCTATCGCCATTGGGTATTTTCGCATAAAGTCGGAGGTGCTTGCTATAATTGCAGGATATATCCCCGCCATTGAAAAGCCTACACCCGCAATGGCAACCGTTATAAGAGCAACATTTCGTGTTGCCAAAAGAAGAACGTAAAACGCCGTCATAAACAGGCTTGAAACAAGGAGTATACTCTTTATTGAAACCTTGCCCGCCAAAAAGGTGCAAAACAGGCGCCCCGCAAGTATTACAATCCATAAAACAGATGCCAAAACCTGTGCGTATTCACGGGACATAATGGCCGAGTCTACAAAATATTTAACAATCCACCCGTTTATGGCAGCCTCCGCACACAGGTAGAAAAATATAATCCCCACATAAAGCCAAAACTTTTTTTCCTTCATAAATTCATACGAAACGGCTGATTTGTCCTTTTTACCAACACCATTTTTAATTTTCATTTTTGAAAAAAGAACCATTGAAACAAGCAAAAGCAAAATAACCACGCCTACCGAAAGCCGCCATGCCCAGTCACCGAAAGAATTTGTAAACCCAATTATCAAAAACGGACCCGCCAAAGCGCCAATTGCAAAAACGCTGTGCAAAAAGCTTGTTGCGGCGGCACTGCCGTTTGAAATTTCGTTTACGGTGGCATTGTTAAAGTTTGATATACTCCCTCGGCTGATACCTGTAAAAATAAACGCTATTATAAGCAGGATTGGGTTTTTTGTTACCATCATACTTAAAAAACCAATCACCACAAAGCAGCTTAAAAACAAAACCGATTTCTTTTTACCTATGTATACCGCAAGCATCCCCGCCAAAAACGAAGCCGCAAGCTGCCCCGCCTGATGCCCCGACAAAAGTGCGCCGCTTACGGTATTGCTAAGCCCGTATTCCGTGCTTATAAGCGGCAGAAGCGAACCTAACATCATACTGTAAAGTCCGTTTACAGCAAATACGAATAAACAGCAGATGAAAATATATTTTTTATCCTTACCAAGTTTAGAAAATGAAAAGTCTCCCATGATTACCTCCAGATTGTGTATTGCAATTTATTGTAGCACATTATGTACTTTCTTGCAAACATTATTGTTTTAGTTTGACTAAGATTTGTTTCTGATGTATAATTATTTGCAAAAGCATGAAAAGGTGATAAATTTGGATATTTTAAAAACTAAAAAGGAATTTGATGTTTTGGGGTTTGGCGAGGTAATGCTAAGGCTTTCCCCGCCTAATAAAGAGCGCATATCCGTGGGCGAGCTTTTTGAAAAGAGAGCGGGCGGGTCGGAGCTGAATGTTGTGTCGGGCATATCCCTTTTGGGGCTTCGCACGGGTATAATTACAAAACTGCCCGATAATGAAATTGGCAGTTTTATTAAAAATAAAATTCGTTACAGCGGCGTGAGTGATGATTATGTGATTTATGACACTTCAAACAAATGCCGCCTGGGTATTTATTACTACGAAACAGGCGCACACCCAAGAAAACCTGCGGTTGTGTACGACCGTGCAAACTCGTCAATAAACCATCTTAATATTGATGAAATTGACCCTGTGGTTTTTGACAGCACGAAGGTTTTTCATGTTAGCGGAATTTCGCTTGCACTGTCAAAAGAGGTGCGGAACGTTGCAATCGAACTTGTTAAAAGGTTCAAGGAAAAAGGTGTTTTAATTTCTTTTGACGT
>CAZNYY010000517.1:0-1704 GCA_964577335.1 uncultured Oscillospiraceae bacterium
TATAAAGAAAGCGGCTTACTCTTACCCACCCGGAACACTCACCGCCGCTCCGGGTGAGATAATTACAAAAGAAATGACCGAATATATAATTTCAATGCAAGAGCGAGGTGTTCGCTTTTTAGGTGTAAAAGATAATAAACTCTGTGTGTTAAAAAACATTTAAAGAAGGTATTGACTTTTTGTTTTTTTCGTGCTATTATGATTTATGAGATTAGAAGAGATGAGACGAGAATGAGCTTAGGTGAGAACTACTTATAAGCTGTATTTATGTTATGCCTTCTACTTTGTAGGGGGCATTTTCTGTTCTATCTTCAAAATTTATTTGCCCTTTGGGCGGAATGGAGAAAGATATGAAAAAAATAATTGGCTTAATCTTGGCGGTTGTATTGACCTTGGGGTTTGCAGGCTGTACTGAAAACAATGCAAATGTGGAGAGCGAAAAAATTAAAATCGGGCTTTTGCAATTTGCCGACCATCCATCCCTGGATAATATCAGAGCGGGAATTTTGGAAGGTTTAAAAGAAGCAGGTTTTGACGAGAGCAAGGTTGAAATTGAATATCAAAACTCACAGGCCGAAACCGCAATTGCAAATACTATTGCACAGAATTTTGTGGCTAAAAAGATGGATTTAATTTGTGCTATCGCAACACCTGCCGCACAGGCTGCGGCAAATGCGGCGGAAACTGCGGGTATACCCGTTATTTTCTCCGCAATTACGGATCCTGTGGCTTCCGAGCTTGTAATAACGAATGAAAACCCCGGTAAAAACGCAACTGGTACAAGCGACGTTCTGCCGGCGGAAAAACAGCTTAAAATGATAAAAGCATTTGTTCCGGATGTGCAGAAAATAGGTATTTTATATTCAACAAACGAGGTAAACTCCGAATCGAGCATTAATGATTTAAAGGCCGTGGCGCCTTCGGAAGGTATTGAAATTGTGGCAATGGGCGTTTCAAATCAGGCAGATTTGCCCATGGCAATTGACACGATATTAACCCGTGTTGACGCAATTGTAAATGTAATGGATAATTTGGTTGTCAGCAATTTAAGCGTTTTGCTTGACAAGGCGACAGCACAAAAAATTCCTGTATTCGGCTCTGAGGAGGAGCAGGTTAAAAACGGATGTGTGGCTTCGGAAGGTATAGATTATATTACCTTAGGCAAAAAAACAAGTGAAATGATTATAGAAGTTTTGGGCGGCAAAGAGGTAGGCACATTGCCCGTTGTGGTTTTTACAAACAGTATACCCACTATAAACAAAAACGCCGTTGAAGCTTTTGGGCTTACATTGCCCGATATTTATAAGGATAATGTAAATTTTGTAAACTAAGGTTTGAGGAGATAGCTTATGTTTGAAATATTTTTAAATATATCACAGGGTGTTTTGGAGCAGGGTTTTATTTACGGAATAATGGCTCTTGGGATTTATATAAGCTATCATATCCTTAATTTTCCTGACCTCTCGGTTGACGGCACATTCCCTATGGGGGCGGCGGTTACAGCCGCCCTTATTGTAAACGGTGTAAACCCTTGGCTTGCGCTTTTGGTATCTTTTGCGGCAGGTGCCGCCGCGGGGATTATAACAGGTCTTTTGCACGTTAAGCTCAAGATAAAGGATTTACTGTCCGGCATTTTAACAATGACCGCCCTGTACTCTGTAAACCTTAAAATTGCGGGAAAATCAAATTTACCTCTGCTAAGCC
>CAZNYY010000518.1:0-1691 GCA_964577335.1 uncultured Oscillospiraceae bacterium
AAAACCCTTGATGACCTTGCGGGCAAAAAAGTGGGCGTACAATCAGGTTCAAGCACAATGGATGCCATTGAAGCTAACGAAGCGTTCAGCAGCAGTATAGAACTTGTTGAGTTTAAAGAAAACACCGTGGCACTTCTTGACCTTGAAAAGGGCGGACTTGATGCGGTTGTATTGGACGAAGTTGTTGCAAATTATTACATATCTGAAAAAAGCAAGTAGGAGGATTGCATCCCCTACATACAACCAAATTTAAAAAACAAATTTTTAGGGCGGCGAAAGCCGCCCTAAAATAAAGGTTGGTAACGTGAAAAGTCACGTTATGCCTTCGGCGGAACTAATACACCGCCGACATTTTCTTCACTATGTTCGGAAACGGCGATGCAGGGAATAATCTCTTATCATTCCTTCCCCCTCGATAAGAGTGTTTTCATTACTATTTGTGCCGGGGCGGGGCGGCGGAATGGAGATTATTATGTTTAAATCTATGACATATGAACAGTTGACAGGGCTTCTAAAACAGCTTTTAGAAGGTTCAAAGCTAACTTTGGCAGTGTTTTTCATTACTCTTGTATTCTCGCTTCCGCTGGGGCTTTTAATTGCAGTGGGGCGTATGAGCCGGTATAAGCTCATCAGCAAACCCATTGAGTGGCTTATAATAATAATACGGGGAACACCTCTGATGCTGCAAATAATAATAGTTTATTTTGCTCCCTACTATATCTTCGGTCTTAATTACGACAGGTTTGTTGCGGCAAATGTTGCATTTTCACTAAATTATGCCGCTTATTTTGCCGAAATATACAGGGGCGGTATTCTTTCCGTGCCGCACGGGCAAACCGAGGCGGGCAGGGTTTTGGGCTTTTCAAAAGTACAAATATTTTTTATGATTACCATGCCCCAGGTTATAAAGAAAATATTGCCGCCCATAAGCAATGAGGTTATCACACTTGTTAAAGATACTGCACTTGTGCAGGTTATAGGTATTAGGGAACTGTTTAGGGTTGCGCAAACTTCTTCATCCGCAATGGCGATGACCACTCCCCTTCTTGTGGCGGGGGTATTCTACCTTGTGATGAACCTTGTCATTTCAAAATTATTTACGTTTGCCGAAAACAAGTTTAATTATTATTCTTAGGGGTGCGTGTATGCTGAAGGTTTGTAATTTACGAAAATCATTTGGGAAAACAGAGGTTTTAAAGGGTGTAAGCTTTGAAATAAATGTGGGCGAGGTCGTGGCATTAATCGGCCCCTCGGGTTCGGGGAAAAGCACGGTTTTGCGCTGTTTAAACAGGCTTGAAATGCTTGACGGAGGCTCAATCTCCGTAAACGAAAAATACATGGTGCGTGAAAATGCGGCGGGTTCTGTCATGTATGCACCAAAAGCGGAACTGCTTGATTTTTCTTTGAGGTTTGGGATGGTTTTTCAAAGCTTTAATCTGTTTCCGCATATGTCTGTTATGGAAAATATTACCGCCGCACCTATAAACGTTAAAAAAATGCCTAAGGACGAGGCATACTCTTTAGCAAGGGAGCTTTTGAAGAAAATTGGGATATCTGAAAAGGAAAATGCGTACCCTTGCGAACTTTCAGGCGGACAGCAGCAGCGTGTGGCGATTGCCCGGGCGCTTGCACTAAACCCTGAAATTATGTTTTTTGACGAACCCACCTCCGCACTTGACCCGGAGCTTACG
>CAZNYY010000519.1:0-1679 GCA_964577335.1 uncultured Oscillospiraceae bacterium
AACCTTAGCAGACCAAAAAAAGCTAAACGATATACGGGAGGATTTCGAAAAGCATATTACTACCAGCAAAAGCGGTATGATTGCAACGGATTTTGCGGAGGAGTTTATACCCGTTAGAATTACACCCCCTGACATATCAGACACGGCTTTGAAATTCTTAAAATCAGTAATACAGGAGCGGTATGGTGTTTCGGCGGCGATTTTGAGCGGGGACTATAACGGAGAGCAGCACGGCGCATTTTACCAAACGGCGCTTGAGGATTTTATAATACAGTTTGAGCAGGCAATGACGGCTTGTGTATTTTCCCCCCGTGAACTGGATATAGGGCACAGGGTTAAATGCTATTACAACAAGGTGCGGTATATGGCGACAGCTGATAAAATGAGGCTTGCAAACCTATCAAAAGAAACGGGGATTATGACACTGAACCAAATTAATGAAATGTTTGGTATTCCCCCGTTTGAGGGCGGTGACAGGCGAATACAGAGCCTAAACTTTGTTAATACGGAATTGGTTGACAAGTACCAATTGACAAAGGCGAAAACGGGCGGCACGGGAATAAGTACGCTGGATTTAGAGGAGGGGGAGGTAGCGGATGAGGACGAAGAAGAATTATGAGCAAAGGCTAATTGAAATAAGAGCGGTTGAAAATGGCGATAAAATGACGATAGAGGGCTATGCGATTACGTATGACAACCCTGCAACCCATGAATACGGGGCAAGAAAATTTACCGAGACCATTAAGCGGGGGGCGCTTGATGGCACAGACATGAAGGATGTGCCGCTTAGATACAATCACAATGACAATGTAATGATTATGGCAAGAACCCGAAACAAATCTTTGAGGCTTATAAAAGATGACAAAGGACTGCTAATACAGGCGGATTTGATTGACACCCAGTCAAACAGAGATTTATACAAAGGCATACAGGGGGGGTTGATTGACAAAATGTCATTCGCTTTTACCGTTGCGGACGGTGGGGACACATGGAACTTTGGGGAAAAGGAAACTACAAGAGAGGTTAAAAACATTGCTAAGCTGTACGATGTAAGCGTGGTGGACACTCCGTTTTACGATAGTACATCTATATATGCTCGTAGCCTTGAATTGCTGGAGGGCGAAGAAAGGCGGCTGGATAGCTTAAACGAGTTGGAAGTCGAAAAGTTAAAACTAAAAATTAAATTCGGAGGTAAATAACTATGAAAGAAAAATTATTGAGGTTGTTACAGGCAAAGCAAGAGGCGAGAACCGCAAAGATGAAGCTGGTAGACGGCGCAACCGACATAGAGGAATTAAGAAAACTGCAAAAAGAGGTTGAATCCATCGATGCAGAACTTCGGGATATCAAACACTTGTTAATGCCGAAGCCAAATTGCCACTTGCCTATGAAGATGGGGCCTCTTGGTTTATGACCAAAAAAACCTTTATGGCGTTTGTCGGCATGGTTGACGATGACAAACAGCCTATCGCAAGGGTGAATTATGGAATAGGCGGAAAACCTGAAAGAACGATATTAGGTAGACCAGTAATTTTAAATGAGTACATGGCTAACTATGCAAGCACAGTAACCAATGACACAGTAGTAGCTTTCCTGTTTAACCCTAAAGACTATGTATTAAACACTAACTACAATATGGGCATTCAAAGAAAGCAGGATTGGGACACAGAGGATTTATT
>CAZNYY010000520.1:0-1676 GCA_964577335.1 uncultured Oscillospiraceae bacterium
ACGCCTTAGGGTTAGAAAACTCTGAGCCGTTGTCGGCAAGAATGACAGGGAATAGCCTTTTAAAGCAGTCTGGACCAAAAAGCTCATACAGTGAATTGAATATATCAATTACTGACTGAGATGTGTTCCGCTCTCTTATGAAAGCTAACATCAAATCACAGGATTTGAACATCATGGTGAGCAAAACTTTACCACCGATGCGTCCTATGACAGAGTCCACCTCTACTACCGGTATATCCGATGTTTCCAAGAAGGCTAGGAACTGGGGGTATGTGCGTCCAATCCGGCAGCTTTTATCAACCTTATGTTCTACCGGTTTGGATTTACGCGGTTTTATGCGGCAAACACGCGGCATATCAATGTTTCTAGCCTTTAAAAGGCCGCCTGCAACATAACGGTAAATGGATTTTTCACTGACTTCTAATTGGTCGGCGTTATGCGTTACTATATGGTGGATTGACTGGCCACGCATAATAAGGGGGCTTACGACCTCATCAAGGGCAATGAGCCCATCTTCTGTAATGTTGGCGCCGACACGCGCTTCTACGAGGTTTTCACGATATGCCTCATGAGCTTTGCGGTTGATGTAGTATTTTTTTCGCAGCACACAACTGCGTTCATCAATGCAGCCATTGCATACATATGGCGGCTCATAAAGCCTATAGCATGGTTCCTCCTGGAAGTCTTCACATAACTCGTTGCAAAGGCTGCACGTGGAGCAAAGCTTCGTACAATTTGGCTTATCGGTGCAAAGATAGCGTATTTTGCAATCACCGCGATTTATGCACCTATTGTGTGGGCGATATGGCGGATATTTATCGCTTGTTGTGGCGCGGGAACGGATTTCCCGTGAAATGGTCGATGTGCTTTTATCAAGCTTTTGGGCAATTTGCTTAATACTTACCCCGTATTTTAGGTATTCTTCGATTTGCTGACGCTCTACATTAGTTAAATGTTTGTTTTTAGGCATAATAGTCTCCTTCGTTTTTTATTTGCACAAGACACCCATGGCAATACTGCCATTTGCATTCTTGACAAAAGAACAGTATTTTAGGCAGACTAAACGCAACTTACCTCCCCCCTGGGGGAGGTAAGTTATGAAAGATCTCTTTTTGCATAACTAAATGCAATCACATGCTTTGTCCGACTTAATGCAACTATTTTCTCTTGCTGTGGTTGCATTTAAGTTGTCAACTTAGTCTTTCAAAATAAGAATTTATATTAAGAAAAAATTATTATAAAACCCTTTGACTTATTCTCGCAGTTCTGCTATAATTTAATCGTACCCCCTATAGGGGGGGATGGTATCACGAGGAGGGATAGTATGGATATAAATCTTACCGATAGGGCTAAAACAGAGCTTGAAAAGCTTTTGGCCAGGAAAGAAGAAACCGGAAAGCCTATAAGGATATATGTCGCCGGAGTGGGCTGAGGCGGACCGTCTTTTGCATTGGCTCTGGATGAGCCAACTAATAATGACATGGTTCGGGATGTTAAAGGCATTACGTTTATATTCGACAGCGATCTGGGCAAAAGATACCCTGCCATCACTATTGATTATAAGGACGGAATTGTATTCAAAGGTTTGAGGATATTCGCGCAGGGAGCCTATTCCTGCTAGTTATAAGGAGGATGAAAAAATGAAAGATATTACTGTATACACAAGTGAAACCTGC
>CAZNYY010000521.1:0-1667 GCA_964577335.1 uncultured Oscillospiraceae bacterium
GCAAAAAACCACGGTTTGCCGCCGCCGTCTCATTTATTTTCGGATTGTATTTCATAGTACACGAGCCCAGCGGATAAAACCCGCTGTTTACACCGTGAACCATTTTTGAAAGCGCACTAAAGTGGCGGCTTACATCAGTTTCTGCAATTTCGGGCAGGGGAATATCTCCCTCCCTTAAAAACTCACCCGGAAAATTGTAAAGCGGCACGTCGGGCGACGGAATATAATCATTTTTTCTGCCTTCCACACTTTTTTCAAAAATTAATTTCATTTTCCGCACACCTCCGAAACAATTTTCACCGCACGGTCAATATCCGCTTTTGTATTTTTTTCGGTGACGCACCAAAGTATACCGCCATCCACCGGCAGACCGCCGAGTATGCCGCACTCGTCAAGCTTTTTCAGCACTTCGTCACTTTTTTCACATTCTGTTAAAAATTCGTTAAAAAACTCGCCATTGTATTTGAGGCTAAGCCCCGCATTTTCAAGGGCTTTCGCCATGTAATGAGCCTTCGAGGTGCAAGAAATAGCGGTTTTATACAGCCCCTCGGGTCCCATTGCCGACATATAAACCGCCGCCCTCATAGCACAAAGCGCCTGATTTGAGCAAATATTACTCTGCGCACGCTCACGTCTTATATGCTGTTCCCTCGCCTGCATTGTAAGTACAAAGGCACGTCTGCCCTGCTCGTCCGTCGTCTGCCCCGCAATTCTTCCCGGCATACGACGCAAAAGCTGTTTTTTGCACGCCATAAACCCTAAATACGGTCCGCCGTTTGAAAGAGGAATGCCAAATGGTTGCCCTTCTCCCACCGCAATATCCGCCCCCTGCTCGGCGGGAGTTTTAAGCAAACCAAGCGCAGTCGGATAAACGCCCATAACAAGTTTTGCACCCGCCCCGTGCAGTATTTCTGCCGGGGAACTCTCTATAATACCGAAAAAGTTTGGCTGCTGCATATAAAAACAAGCGATGTTATCAGTCAAAAGTTTTTCAAGGCTATCCAAATCCGTAACCCCGTTTTTTTGGGGTACCAAAACAAACGGCGCATCCGCCGCCTCACAATATGTTTTAATTGTTTGGGTTACACGGGGGTTGGCACTTTCCGCCACAAGCACGGTTTGGCGTTTTCGCTCACGGCACATTGCAACGCCCTCCGCCGCCGCCGATGCCCCGTCATACACGGATGCATTTGACACGTCCATCCCTGTGATGTCACAAATCATTGTTTGGTATTCAAAAATCGACTGCAAAAGTCCCTGACTTACCTCCGCCTGATAGGGCGTGTACGCCGTCAAAAACTCTTCTTTTGATGCCATGGCATCCACAATAGTGGGAATATAGTGGTCGTACGCACCCCCGCCCCTAAAAATTACAGGGTAAACCTTGTTTTCCCATGCAATTTCTTCCATTTTTGAGGCGACCTCCATCTCGGAAAGCCCGGCAGGTAAATTAAGTTCTCCCGCTGCCGCTTTCTTCGGGATATCTGAAAACAGCTTGTCATAGCTGTCAATCCCCAAAAATTCAAGCATTTTCGCCCTCTCGTCCGCCGAGGAAGGCACATAGCTGCCCATATTTACTCCTCCTCCGCCAAGAATGCCAGATATTCTTCCTCGCTCAAAAGCCCTTCGGCGGGGGCTGCATTTTCAAGTTTTGCAATCCATGCCTC
>CAZNYY010000522.1:0-1666 GCA_964577335.1 uncultured Oscillospiraceae bacterium
TTCCGGCAATGTCATTTCAGTCTGTATTTGAAGTAGCAATCCTCGGAATTCTTCTGTGGCAATCTGCGGGTTGCTGTATAACATATCGTATATATTGTTAAGCTGAGCCATCAATTTTTCATATTCAAGGGGCGGACATTCCTTTGGAACATAACCGTTAATCAACATACGAAGATAGGATGAAACTGACAAACTTGCCTCTTTAGCATTGCGGTGAAGTTTGTTGTTTTCCTCCTTAGTCATTCTAAAATTTCTTTGTATTTCTTTATTTGACATAATAAAATTCTCCTTTCGTTAAATGGGTTGTAGGGCTTAGCCCTGCATAAAAAATGCCGATATCGGGTCGGCTGTTTTCGGATTTGATATACAAATCCATTGCTCGTTATCATTAAAATCTTTTATAGTCCTCTACTACTGGGCATGAAAAAAGCAGAGATTTTTCACTCTGCCTTTTGGTGTGTATCTAGTTGTAAACTAATTCTTTCAAAACCTGTTCCTCTGCCAAATGTTTTAAGTTGTTCATATGCTGTACCCACTCTATTTGATTCGTAAACTTGCATGGCGGTGGATTGGTTTGTGATAATGTTAGCATGGAAAGTTCTATCTGCCCCCTTGATTCTTGGTCGATTGTACGTAAATGCTGTGTCAGTTTTCCCGATAATATCAGGCTGGAATATAGTCCTTTTCTATGTTCCTTTAAATATTTTGGTCGTAACATACCGTATTTGCCGATATGCACTTTTTCCTCCGATGGTAGTGTGAGGTTTGGAATTAAATAATCCCCCTCAATTCGATAGTCAATTTTCATAACAATCATCCTCTCAAATTATATTTTCGCTACTATTGTCTAACAAATTGTTTAAGTTTGCAAATTATTCACTGCTCTTGTTCTCGTTTTCTTTTTTGATGCCAACTGTCTAATAGTTTAAAAATGACACGCTCCATCTGCTGTGGGGTATAGCTTTTAGGGAAGTAGTTTTTCAATTTGTCACTTGATAAATTAAGCCTAACAGGCTCATCTTTATGATTACTCAAAACAAAATCCAAAAGATTATAATCTAATTTCCTATCAAGATACGCTTTTTTAATTTGGGTAGCCTGTGATAAAGTAGGAGAACAGTCCTCTTTTGCCATAATGTCTAAAAGTATTTCTTGGAGCTCTTTGTCTAAGTATGATAGTTCCACCGCATCATTAAATGCAATTTTCTTATTATCAACCATATCCATAAGAGCTGGATGCAATTCTGTAAGACGGATGTATCGCTGGATTTGTCTGGCACTTTCCCCTGTGATTTTTCCTAAAGTATCAGCACTGTTTAATCTCTCGCCAACTTGTCGCAAATCTAAATCTGTTCTTTTCCCTTGTCTTTTTATAGCATCCATTTTCATTTTATAGGCATGGGCTTTTTCGCTTGGCAACAGATTTTCACGCTGTATATTGCTGTCAACCAATAAAATGGTGGCAACATCATCCTCTAAATCCTTGACAATAGCAGGAATATCTTTAAGCCCTGCTATCTTACTTGCATGATGTCTGCGATGTCCTGAAATAGTTTCATAGCCGCCCGCCTGTCTTGGGCGAACAATAATCGGAACTAAAACACCATTATGCTTAATACTTTCTACAGTTTCCATCATTTTTTCATCTTCCAAAACCTTGTATGGG
>CAZNYY010000523.1:0-1662 GCA_964577335.1 uncultured Oscillospiraceae bacterium
GGCGGTTTTCGGGGTTGCCCCCAACCGCCATGGGAACATTTTTTAGTTTTGGGTTTAGAATACATTCAACCGATGCATAAAACCCATTGCAGTCGCAATGAAGTATTGTCCTGTCCATCTTTAAGCCTCCAAAGAGGATTTTGATAATATCCGCCCGGGGAAAACCTCGGTAGTCGGCAAAGTTCATGGCAAAATACTTGCCTTACATATATTTTATCATAAACTTATGGTTTTTACATTATTTTTTTAAGAAACACAAAAACGGGCTGCCGATATAACAGTCCGTTTAAAAGGTGTGCCTTAATAATAATTTAAGAAATTTTATGCCTCGGCTTTTATTACTTCTCTGCCGTTATAGCTGCCGCATTCGCCGCATATGCGATGGGGCATTTTAAACGCACGGCATTTAGGGCACTCCACCATACCGGGGGCCGTAATCTTTGTGTGGGCTCTCCTCTGATCCCTCTTAGCCTTGGAGGTTTTTCTTTTTGGTACTGCCATATCTCACACCTCGTCTTTCCAATTTAAATTCTTTATCATATCCTGCATCGGGCCTGAGTCGACCTCTTTGCAGGTACATTCAGCATTATTCAAATTTGCGCCGCATTCAAAGCAAACTCCCCTGCAATCCTCACTGCACAAAATTTGAATTGGTATCTCGCTTACTACTGAAGTTACCATAAACTCATGCAAATCCAAAAAAGTGCCGTGCAGGGTAATACCGTCCTCATCATTATTTTCTACAATTTTTTCGGCAACTTCTATGTTAAAAGGGTACTCCGTTTCGTGCCCGCAACGTGCGCATTCCGTCGTAAGTCGCCCACGTATCAAAGCACCAACACTCATATCCCCGCTTTGTTTTACAACACTGCCACTAACCGACACAGGTTTTTTAAAACTGTATTTTGCACCGCCGAATATTATATCCTCAATTTCTCCGGATACATCAAACGGCAACTCATAACTGTCATTTGTAAGCACTTCTATCAAATTAATACGCACAAACCCACCTCCGGCGCAAAACAAGCACTGATTATTATACAACGCCAATCAAGTTTTGTCAACACATTTAGAGTTTATATTTCTAAAACCTCAAGAAAAACATTTTCAAAATTTTTATATGCAATTTTCATAACTTGATTTTCGGTATAATTTTTTTTCAATAGATATTCAAAAATGCGTCCCGTGTCCTGCACACCTTCAAAGTCTTTTGGCAAAGCATCAACGCCGTCATAATCTCCGCCTATGCCAATACTGTTTTCGCCGCCCAGTGCCATAAAATGCTCAATATGCGCATATATAGTGTCAACATCCGCCGCCTCACCTAAAAACTGCGGGTACAAATTAATTCCGCACACTCCGCCGACCGCCACAAGACCCAAAAACTGATCATCGGTAAGGTTTCTCTTGTGTTCCCACACTGTCCTTGAATTTGAGTGCGAGGCTATAAAGGGTTTTCTTGCAATGTCCAAAACATCATAAAAGCCCTCGTCAGACAGGTGCGAAACGTCCACCATTACCCCTAATTCCTCCATTTTGGGTATAATGCTGCGCCCAAAGGGGCTAAGCCCTCCACCAGTGGCACATGTGCCGCTTATCTCGTTTTTCGTGTTCCATGTCAGGGTTATAAGGCGTACTCCTTGCAAAAACAACTCATAAAGC
>CAZNYY010000524.1:0-1660 GCA_964577335.1 uncultured Oscillospiraceae bacterium
TCGCCCTCGTGGTCGTCGTACCCCCGAAACTCGGTTGTGATACTCGGGTCAAGTTTTGAGAACACGTCCCCGCTCCATGCGGCGCCCTCTCCCGCATTTCGGGATGCGCGTGACATTTCCCTTTGCTTTTGCATCTCTCCTGCAAACACTTCCCCGTCCGCACTCATGCCGTTTTCCTCTAAAATCTCAAGGGTTAAATCAAGCGGAAAACCGTATGTGTCGTAAAGCTTAAATGCCCTCTCCCCGTCCAAAACCTTTTGCCCCTCGGCTTTCATGCCCTCAATATAACCGTCCAAAATGCTAAGCCCCTGGTCAATGGTTTCGTCAAAGCGCTCTTCTTCGTTTCGGATTATCTTTTCAATGTACGCCTGTTTTTCACGCAGTGCGGGGTACGCCTCGGCGGACGCTTCCACCACCACACGGGAAATTTCGTACAAAAACGGTTTTTTAATCCCCAAAAGCTTGCCGTGCCGTGCCGCCCGCCTTAAAAGGCGGCGCAAAACATAGCCCCTCCCCTCGTTTGAAGGCGCAATATTGTCGCTTATCATAAATGTTGTGCTTCGTATATGGTCGGTTATAACACGAAGTGACACGTCCACATCCTCCACCCTGCCGTATTCCGCACCCGAGGCTTTTGCAACACTGTCCATAATGCTTCGCACGGTGTCAACCTCAAAAAGGTTGTCCACGTCCTGCATAATTACCGCCATTCTCTCAAGCCCCATACCCGTGTCAATATTCGGGTTTGCAAGGCGGTTGTAATTTCCGTCCTCATCACGGTCAAACTGTGTAAAAACAAGGTTCCAAAACTCCACAAACCTGTCACATTCGCAACCTATTGCGCAGTCGGGACTTTGGCATCCCGCATCCTCCCCACGGTCAAAATGCAGCTCCGAACACGGGCCGCAAGGTCCCGTACCAATTTCCCAAAAATTATCTTCTTTGCCCATTCTGACAATTTTTGCGGGGTCAACCTCCACCTCTTTTTCCCATATTTCAAAGGCCTCGTCGTCCTCTTCGTAAACGGTAATCCACAACCGCTCTTCGGGGAAATTAAGTTCTTCGGTCACAAATTCCCATGCCCAGTGAATAGCCTCTCTTTTAAAATAGTCGCCAAACGAGAAATTGCCCAGCATTTCAAAAAACGTGCCGTGGCGTGCCGTTTTCCCCACCCGTTCAATGTCGGGCGTTCTGATACATTTTTGGCAGGTTGTAACCCTTTTTGCGGGCGGCACTTCCTTGCCCGTGAAATAGGCTTTAAGCGGTGCCATCCCCGCATTTACCAGCAAAAGACTGGGGTCGTTTTGCGGAACCAAGGAAAAGCTTGGCAGCCTTAAATGCCCCTTGCCTTCAAAAAAACTTAAATATTTTTCACGGATTTCATTTAAACCCAGTTTTTTCATATCCACACCTCTTTTTTTATCTTAATCAATAAAAACTTCCGCTCCCGAAAGTTCGGACGAGCGGTATATTGCATGAATTATGCGCACTGCCCGTGCCGCCGCATTTCCTTCCACCATCGGTTCTCTGTCGTCCAAAACCGCCCGTGCCATATCTTCAATCTGCACTGCGTGCCCGTAATTGTCGTCGTTGTACGCACAGTTTAACCCGCCCTGACTTCCGTGTACCGCAGGTTTTTGGATGTTCTCGTCCATCAGTT
>CAZNYY010000525.1:0-1655 GCA_964577335.1 uncultured Oscillospiraceae bacterium
AGTGTTGTCGTGCCATAGTTTTGGGGTATTACATTACCGCTTTCTGTTTGGAATGCATCATCACCGTCTGAAAAGCTCTCAAAGTCAATAAAACACAGCTCCCTGCTTGAGAAAGCCCCCGCCCCCGTCCACATTGTCATAACAAACATGACGATAAGCGAGCAAGTTAATAGTTTTTTGCTTAAATTCCTTTTCATTGTTTTCTCCCTTCCGTTTTTAATTTTTTTAGTCCGTTTGATAAACACGCACATTGTCAATATGCAAGGGTGCGGTGGCGGTGGCACTGCCGTAAAATTTCATGGTTGCGATGCTTCCGCTTTTTAGGTTGTTGCTAAGCGGCAGGTCTTTTGCTAATATTTGCCCGTCCTTGTACAGGGTTACGGTACACTCCGCTTTGTCTATCACGGCACGAATTTTGTTAAACATATTGTGCCCGGGCATATCCTCACCCTCGTCATAAAACCTTACGTCCTCGGTGATATTATTCCTAAACCTAAAGCTTGCATTTGTTGTAAGAAACGCCAGTATGTCCTTGTCGGCGGCATCCGTTAAGGCAACGCCAAGCCCTGCGGAGGCCCTTGTCAGCATTTCAAACTCAAACACCAGCTTTTTGCTGTCAACCGCATCCGTTCCTATCCCTACGGACACGGGAAGGTTAAACCTTGCAAAACGTGCAACCGCTTCATTTGGGTCTGCGGGCGGCAGATACATCACCCTGTCGTCCAGGCCCATTTTGTAAAGACGCCGCTCAACAGTAATCGGGTTTTTTGTGCCCTCGCCATTTGCGGCGGGTGTGTACCATCCGTCAAAATTGTTGATGTTTGAAAATAACTCGTAGCTGTTAAAATCAATGTCAATCGGCACAAATTCGGCTTCTGTATCAGGTACGGAAACCTCGGGGTTTTCCTGCTCATACGCCTCCATCGCTATGTTTGAGTTATACACCTTGTAATTGTCTATCCACATATTTGCCCTTGAATTGTACCCCGCCTGTACGGTAAATCTCCTCAAATTGTCCGCCGTGGGTTTATGTAAACCTTGGTTTTTCAGCTTTATTTCGTCGTTTACATATACGTCCACCCTGCGGTTTTTCTTGTCCAGCACAAATTTCAGGCGCACAAACTTGTCAAGCTTATCGGAAAAATTATAAAAATCATATTTGCCCGAGCTGTCCACATAGGTTAATTTTGCGCTGTACATCTCAAGTCTTACAACGCTGTCGCCCTCATAATCATAAAGTCCCAGGAAGGTGTTTGCGGATGATGCATTGTCAAGCTTTACATCAATTTCGTAAACAATCTTAAAATCGTCCGCCCCGCTGCCAAGAAGTATGGGGCTTGTAGCATAGGCGTTTAACTGCCTTACCCTGCCGCCTGCAGGGTCAAGCGGGAAGAACAGGTTTTTGCCCCCGTCCTCACCTTTTTCAACAGTGATGGGAAGTTCTCCCCCCTCTCGGTTGTACTCGGGGGATGTAAAGGGGTACTGTGTTTGGCTGGTGCCGGCAACGCCTTCTTCATAAATTTCAAAATCTTCGTTTAAAAAGTACTCTACCAAATCCGCCACTATATTTACATAATAGGTACGGGTTTCGGTGTTAATAACGGCGGTGCCGGGCAAAGATGCGGGCTATGTCACATCAGCCCCCGTGCCGTCCC
>CAZNYY010000526.1:0-1649 GCA_964577335.1 uncultured Oscillospiraceae bacterium
AGTATTTGTTAAGCCAGAAGATATTTCTTTAACGTCACCTACTTCAGCCAAAAGATTTTCCAGTTGCTCTGAAATGATTTGATTACTGGCTTTTTCCTCTTTACTTATTTCGCCATCTTCGGCAATCTTCATTATATGACCGTTTTCCATGGATACAAATATGTCGGCATTGATGTCTTTGCCCAGCGTTTGTACTCCGTCACAAATTTTTGTTATACTCACATCTTGCCCTAAATCAAATTTCAGATAAAACACCGCACCGTTATAATCAAGATAGTAGCTCTCCCGCCCGCATATTACATCCTTTGCGTTTTGTGCCAGCAGTTCGATATTCCCTTGTTCCTGTCTGCTTGCCCAAAGCTCGTTGTTGTTATTAATAAATAATAAACCGCTATCATAAACCGCCGCCGTTTTTATCTGTTCAGCCAGTTTTATGGGTTTGAGGATTAATTGATAACTTGAAGCTCCGAGCGGTCCGTAAATATTTCTCCCCCATCCCCATAATTCATGGTTATTTTTTATCGCAATGGTACTGTTTGAATGTTGGAAAACTGTTTTTACATCCCCTAAAATTCTCAACGGAAACACTTCATAACCGCTAAAGTGTCCCACTCCTAAAATGCCGTCTCTGTTATTGCCAAAACCCCATAAACCGCCGTTTTCATCTATGATATAGCTAGCCGAATTACCTGCCAAAACCTTTTTTGCCTTCCGGTCGGTACCCACAGGAATATTTACTTTAGCACGCTGTGAGGTATCCAATATCGCGCGGGTTATTATATCGCACGCCTCGGTCCTTCTTATTGTACCCTCCGGATTAAAATAATTGTTTGCATCGCATGAGAAAATCCCCTTTGCATAAGCCGCAAATACATAATCAATATACTTGCCAGCCAGCTTGTGTGAATCGGCAATCAAGGTTTTGTATAACGACTGGTCAAAGGATGCCGGTTCCTTAATCGCCCGCATTATCATCCTCGCGGCTATTCGCCTGGGTATAGGTGTGTTATACAGGTCATCTATGTATCTTTTAAAATAGGATTCTACCATCTTACCATATGGGTCCGGATACTCATTTCTGTCGAACCAGCCAAGTTCATTCGCTTTGTCCATGTATCCGCCCATCCAACTATCCGGATACACAGTCATATCCGTAATATTTAACACTCTCATGAGGAGTGCAGTAAATTCAGCTATTGTAACGACAGAGTCTGGTGCATAGTTTCCATCCTCATATCCCTTTACATATCCTGCATTAACCATTTTGTATAAGTTTAGATGATTCTCATCCTCAATTGGCTCTGATGCAGCAGGTACAGGGGGTGACAACAACAAAAATATTGCTAACAAATAACTTAGAATTTTCATAAAGGTCTCCTTAATTTATCGTGTTCCTGGATCCGGGGAATATCTTCTGACTGTAAAGCGTTGTGAGAGATAGTCATGCAAATAATTATCTAAATACGCACTCTTTTCAAAATGATATCCTTTTCCATACGACGCAAATTGGCTCTTATATTTATTTCTTTTCATTCTGTTATCATAAAAGTAATGCAAAGCTATTCTTTCCATAAGAGTAGTACTCTTCACAGCGTGTGCAATGGGGACGTGCCTGATTTTGCACATTTATTTAATACATCTTGTAATTA
>CAZNYY010000527.1:0-1646 GCA_964577335.1 uncultured Oscillospiraceae bacterium
GTGAGAATGGCGTTATTGATAAGCTCAAGCGGGTTTTGACAGGCGAAACCGTATATATAACCGATTTTAATGCATCTTATCAAGACATGATTCGGTATTTTAATGTAGCAGACAAGGATATACAGACCATAAGCTCAGACATAACTTGTTTCCCTTTGGTTAACGCTAATGGTACGGTGGAATGCTTCGGTGCCGTATTTATTATTAAAAAGGTATACCAAGGGAAAGAAGAAATAGGATGGGCTAAACAATACATGGAAACCCATTGGCAGGAACCTTTTAATTTAAACGAAACGGCAAAGGCGGCATGCCTCAGCAAGGCGCATTTCACAAAGCTGTTTAAGAAAAATACAGGCGTAACTCCTCATGAGTATTATACCAATTATAAGCTTGGCAAATTGAAGGAAAGACTCCTGGATACAAACCTTTCTATCTCCGAGGCTTTTGCTGCCTGCAATATGGATTATAACGGGCATTATGCCCGAGTATTTAAAGAAAAAACGGGGCTTTCCCCTTCTGCTTACAGAAAAATGTCAGAAAAAAATAAAAAGCCATAAAAGTAATAAAAGAAAATCAAGTCTTGGCATGAAAGCTAAGACTTTTTTTGTGCAAAAAAGGCTTCCTGAACACCTCAGCAATTTTGATTGCGTTGAAGGGTGAGGCTTATATTTTTAAGATAATATTATTCTTACTAATTATAAGCATATTCAACCTATACTTGCAACCGGACATTTACTAACATATTAACAGCAATATTAATATCAGTGTTGATCGGAAAGGAGATTGTTATGGACGAAAAATCCAAAGAACAACCGCCTAAGGAATTGTCAGGGCTCTTTGATTTTTTACCTTATCCCATTGCCATATTTACGCCGCAATATACACTTGCTATTGTAAACAAAGCTTTTACGGCGGAAACAAAAATACGGTTTACGAATTTGGAAAAGGAAAATGCCCGCATTCTTCAATACAAGATCGATGATGGGCGGTTGACTGCAGCTGTTTTGAAGGTTTTTAACGGAGATACCTTCTTTTTAGAGGATGTAAAGAAACCATTTTCCATGTTTTCAGGAATTTCAAAGCAAGACACACTGCATCCTGAACGTTTCAAACGGGTTGTTGTTTTTCCTGTTCCGGCTGATGATGATGAAATCACTCACGGTGTAATTGTGTTTATGCCGTGAGATCAGGACCAAACTACAAAAATTTTATAGGAGGATAAAATGAAAACAAAAATTTTTACATTTATTATTGCCGGTATAATGGCATTCACTATGCTGTTCATACCGGGCATGAGCGTATTTGCGGAATCACTTCCGACAGGCGACAGCTTTGATGCCTCCCCTCAAAATCTGACTGTGGAGCTCAAGGAATGGGAAGATGGAAGACCCTATTTTGCACTTAAGTGGACTAACGCTGAAAGCATATGGGAACTGGAACAATACGGCGTGGAACATGGAGAATGGGGTGCGGAATATCAGATTGATATGAAGGTGGGCGACGGACAATGGCTCTATGACATGGGAGAGAGTATTTTCGGTAATGCACTTTCGTTTGATGAAGAAGATGATGAACCCGGAAATTATGTAACAGATGACGTTACATGCGACCCTATGGACCTGGGTGTAAGTGGTACTGTTGACATC
>CAZNYY010000528.1:0-1645 GCA_964577335.1 uncultured Oscillospiraceae bacterium
AGATCAAAAGATAGAAAACTATAAATTTGAAAATTCCAAAGACAATCAATATATTCAAATCTCTGACTTAATAATAGGCATTATAGGTAAGTTTTATATATTCATTAACAGCTTGAGCGCTGAAGAAGCAAGAAAATTAGGAAATCAGCTCACTGAATTTCAAAAAGAAACTCTTTACTGGTTTGCAGCATTAATGCTTAAGTCAGAGATGAAAAGTGAATTTCTTATCCATTCTGTTGAGAGTTTATTAGAAAGAGAAATTGCACAGATAGTTTTATGTGTAGGATTAAGGATATAAAAGATTGATAAATATCGAAAGATTATTAATGTAGTTTGTTTTTATACTAAAGATGGTATGTATTTATCAATAGTTAGAATTAAATAAAACAGATAAGAAGTTAATGTTAATTCATTTCCTTCTTTATCTGTTCCAATCGGATCGTGCAGAGACACGTCTTTTTTTGTTTTTTTGGTTGAACGGAGGAACATAAGGATTTCATTTTCAATACATCGTGCGGCGTATGTTGCCAGTTTGGTGCCTTTATTTGTCTGGTAGCTGTTAATTGCTTTAATGAGACCGATCGTTCCTATGGAGATGAGATCGTCGGTGTCTTCACCTGTGTTCTCGAATTTTTTCACAATGTGAGCAACTAGCCGTAGGTTGTGTTTGATGAGAGTTTCCCGCGATTGCTCGCATCCGGTCTGCAGACTGCTTAATGCGGCTTGTTCTTCATGTTCGGATAAAGGTTTAGGGAAAGCGTTGTTCTTTATATAGGAAAACAATAAAAAGACTTCACGAAATAGTAAGCCTAAAACAGTGAATAATCCTGGCACGGACATTCCTCCCTAAGTAAAAATCGATTCTACCTCAATACGCGGATTATAAGATTATTGATATTTCTAGGCGTATACCCAATCATATGTAAATGCTGCTTTTTTAGTGCAAGTACGACTTTAGGATATTTTCTAGCGAATTTGTTTATATTGCTATCCACTTCTGCATTGGTATACAATAAAATGCAGAATGTATGTTGTTTTAAGGGGATGTAACACCTATGGGTAGAACAATTTTACATTGTGATTTAAACGGATTTTACGCTTCCGTAGAGTGTCTGTTAAATCCTGAATATAAAGATATACCTATGGCTGTAGCTGGCAATTCAGATAACCGGCACGGTATTGTGCTTGCCAAAAACGAAAAAGCCAAAGCATTTGGGATAAAGACGGCAGAAACCATTTGGCAGGCTAAAAGGCAATGTCCGGATATGATCTTTGTTCCGCCGCATTTTCAAGAATACCGTAAATATTCCATACTGGTGAATGAGATATACAGAAGTTACAGTGATTTAGTAGAATCTTTCGGCATCGATGAATCATGGATTGACGTTACTGGAGTCATGAATCTATTCGGTGACGGCAAGAAAATTGCTGATCAATTACGTGCCAGAGTAAAGAAAGAACTCGGACTGACCATATCGGTTGGAGTATCTTTTAATAAAGTATTTGCCAAATTGGGAAGTGATCTGAAAAAGCCTGATGCCACGTCTGTCATCACAGAAGAGAACTTTCGCCGCATCGTATGGTCATTACCGGTTGACGCAATGCTGGATGTTGGAAAAAAGACAAATCAAGTGCTGAAATCGTT
>CAZNYY010000529.1:0-1639 GCA_964577335.1 uncultured Oscillospiraceae bacterium
GCACATCCATCGGACAACCTGCCAAAGCCGTCATGGGCGACATGGTAAGCGTGGATAGTACCATGCATAGGGTGAGTAGTATCCCTATAAGTCGTTTTTTCACAGTGTTTCCTCCTTGATTTTTTGTTTTGCTTTCGTATTTTCATTGTAACGGCTGTTTCTCGAAAAAACCGTACATTACATGAAACATAGTTTTTTCGATATGAATCATAGTTTTTTTGACATGAGTAATTGATTTTATCACCAAATAGCATGGTCAATATGCTTGGGTTATGTTTCATGTAAAAAAATACATGTTTCGTGCATTAGTCAGTTGTATTGAGCGGAATTTTGATAGATTGAATATAAGGGTAATTCCCTATATGAACAGCAAGCTTTTGCACAAGAATTTATGGATCTGGCAGAAGCGTTTGATAAAGTATCTGATCGAGTCAATGCGACACCTGAGCTTTTGGAAGATCAAGAGCTTGTCCAAAGCATGAATGAGCTTGCTGACGAAATTATTACTTTAGACGATTTCTTTACCAGTCCAGAAACGCTCACGCCTGAAGTGATGGCTGAATTGAAAGGCGCATTTGAAGCAGTTTATACTTTTATTGATACTGCAGAAACTGCTTTTAATGAAATCGATAATGCCAAATAAAGAAATTGGCAGACGGACATATTATGGTCCTCTGCCAATTTTGTAGTTTCGAACTACCGATTTGTATGCTAAACTTTTAGTAATTAAATCGATATGGGAGGGACTGGGTATGCTGCAGATTGCTGTGTGTGATGACAATATAGATGAGCTGTCGAATATGGTACAACTGATAGATCAATATCGAGCATCAAAAAACCTAAACTGCGAATACGCTGTCTTCCCAAATGGATTTGAGCTGATTTCAACATTAGAAAAAGGGAAAATATTCGATATATATTGTTTGGATATTATCATGCCCGGCTTTACAGGCATTGATGTCGCAAAGGAAATCCGCGGTTTCGATAAAACTGCGCCGATTTTGTTCTTTACCTCATCGCCCGAGTTTGCATTAGCTAGCTATTCAGTAAAGGCGATTAATTATGTATTAAAGCCTATATCAAAAGAGAAGCTTTTTTTTACATTTGACGAAATGCTAGAGCATATAAATGCAGAAAAAAATAATGAAGCTATTATAGTAAAGAGTAACGAAGGAATTCAAAAAATACTGATTTCTAATTTGGCTTTTGCTGAAGTCATCGGTAGAAATGTGCACTATCATCTGCTATCAGGAAGAGTAATTGAGTGTATCGAATCTTTCTCTGTGGTATGTGATAAATTATTGAAATATGACTGTTTTATTAAAACGCACCGTTCCTATATTGTGAACATGCAATACATAGATACTATCGAAAATCGCCAAATGACTTTGCAAACACTTACATCAATTCCTATTGCCCAAGGAAAAGTGCGAGAGATTAAACAACAATATCTGGCTTATCAAATGAAGGAGGAATAAGCGAATGATAGAAACTGTCATTGAATTCTCTCGTTACTTTGTTGCCTTATTGTTCGGCGTTACAGTTGCGGTCAGTTTTGCCGGAATGGCAAACACACGAAAAAATTATCTGACTGTTGCGAGCTTTACCATCGTTTTATTTATTTTACAGCTCGTCTGCT
>CAZNYY010000530.1:0-1639 GCA_964577335.1 uncultured Oscillospiraceae bacterium
CGGTGAGTGACAGCGGTATAGGCATTCCTGCGGAGGATTTGCCGCATATATTTGATCGTTTTTTCCGCTCGGACGAGTCGAGGGCGAGAAAAACGGGGGGGGCGGGGCTTGGACTTGCCATTTCAAAATGGATTATTGACAAGCACGGCGGAACTCTTGAAATTACAAGCAGAAGGGATATCGGAACAAGGATTACGCTATTGCTTGACAAAATTGACCCAAACAAATTTCCCCAAAACAGTTGACTTTAATCCTCAAAGTGATATAATCAAAAAAAACAAAGAGGCAGAAAAGATGATTAAAGTCCAACTCATGGGTTTGAGTGATGAGCTGAAAGCGGGGGTTGAATACCTCAAAGAAGTTATATCCTTTGAAACAGGCAGTGACGGTATTCCCGTGTCTGTGTCAAAAGGTGATGGGTTTGCCGTTTCCCTTGCAAACGGAAAGGGAAATATTTCCTACGATAAAAAGAACCAGTTTTTCCGCGCACTCGGTCTTTTTGTACAAAATGCCGAAAAAAGTGACAGTTTTGAAGTAAACGAAAAAGCAAGATTTGATACGGTGGGTGCTATGCTTGATGCATCAAGAAACGGCGTTATGAAGGTTGAACAAATAAAAAAATACCTTCGTTACATGGCTGTGATGGGCATGAACATGCTGATGATGTACACCGAGGACACATATGAGGTGAAGGAAGCGTCGTATTTCGGATACATGAGGGGAAGGTACACGAAAGAAGAACTTTCCGAATGTGATGATTATGCCTTTGAGCTGGGCATTGAAATGATACCCTGTATGCAAACCTTGGGACATATGGAGCAGTACCTAAAATGGAAGGCGGCAGACCCTGTTAAGGACACGCACAAGGTTTTAATGGTGGGGGATGAGGCGACATACGAGTTTATCGAGCAGATGATAGTTGCCGCCACCGCTCCGTTTCGCAGTAAGAGGATACATATAGGAATGGATGAGGCGCATGATATGGGGCTTGGCAACTTCCTTAGGCAAAATGAGTACAGAACACAGTTTGACCTGTTTGCCGAGCATCTTGAACGTGTGATAGAAATAACCAACAAATATGGCTTAAAACCTATGATTTGGAGTGATATGTTCTTCCGTATGGGTTCAAAAACTCATACATATTGTGATATAGAGGCGCAAATACCCAATGAGGTTATAGCTAAAATCCCGCCCGAAGTACAGCTTGTGTACTGGGATTACTCTCATACCGATAAAACTCTCCTAAGCAGTATGTTTGATAAACATATTGAGATGGAACGTGACACGATTTTTGCCGGAGGGTTGTGGACATGGCGGGGAATGTTGCCGGATAATCGTTTTACAATTGAAACCACTAATGCTGCACTTGAAGTGGGACGTGAGAAGGGTATAAATGAATTTATAGCCACCATTTGGGGTGATGATGGATGCGAAACCAATCAAATGATGAGTGTTCTCGGCTTGCAACTATATGCTGAACACGCATACTCGGATGGCTTTGACGAGGATAAATTGCGTGAGAGGTTTGAGTTTTGTACGGGCGGAGATTATGATGCATTTTTAAAGATGTCTGATTTCCATGGCAGGGTCATGCCAGAATCTGCCTCGTTTGAAAGGCTTGCAGTGGGGAAAAAACTTT
>CAZNYY010000531.1:0-1634 GCA_964577335.1 uncultured Oscillospiraceae bacterium
ATTTGGTTGTCAAGGTTCAATGAGGGCTCTGTTTTTCTTCCTTCATTAAATAAATACAGAAAATAAAAAAAGATAGGACATGTTTTTTGAAAAATATAAATATATTGAAAAACGAGTACTTTTGCTATATAATATGAAGCAGATTTGTCATACTAATTTAGGGAAACGAGTAGCTTCATGTAAGCAATAACCTACATTATGCAGGTCGCAGAAAAAAGAAAACGGAGGAATAAACAATTGGACACACAAACATTAGTAGAAGGACTACGGGAGTTTATATCCGGAGAATGGGAATGGAAATTTGCTTTATACAGCACACACAAAAGCCGTGACGGATTAGAGCTTGATTGGAACTCATGCAAAATGAAAGGCATAAGCGATTGGGTCGAGGTGCTTCGCATATACTTACTGGAAAAAACATTGGCAGAGCGAACCGTAGCGGAATACTCGCCCTTCCTTTCAAAAGAAAATATCCCTGCACTTTTACAAAGTGATGATATAATCAAAGACCAAATTTGGAATACGATTGTCAATATCAAAAATGGATTGGAATATGCCCCTGAAGATTTTGCAAGTGGTGTGGCTCCAAAACCTGCCGGTTACGGTTTTTATGGCTGCCGAAAGGATGAAGAAGGGAAGGTGACGGAAGAAGTACTGTTCATGCGCCGGACAAACCCTTTTTTATCAGGACAAAGAGTACGCCTATGCACGACAAACGGCAATGAAATTGTGACCAGCAACAATCCGCTTTTGAAATTTATGCCGACCACAGATTTTCTGCTGCTTGATGGCATCTGTTTTTTCTTCTCTCCGAGTATTGAGAAGGATTTTGATTTGGAAAACCGCAATTTTGCGATTGCATCCAGGCGGATGAAGGATGTCGGCGATGCTGATATCATCAGCAATTTTGAGCAGTTTGAAAAATCCGCTTATGCAGCTAAAAATGCTCGCAAGTTTACGGATTACGACAAGACGATTCTGGAGCATATCACCCGCCTTCCCATAGTGGAGCGTGAGGAGTTTTTGCTGAAATACGGCGTGACCATAGACCATGAAGGACGTATGGAGACATATGACCCGGAACAATGTGAGCTGATTATTGACCTACTTTGCGGCAGAAGTTGTTTGGATGCCCTTGGGCGTTTGGCTGTTGGCAGCAACATAACACTGAGGGAATAAGAAATGAGAATATTAATAGACGCAGATGGCTGCCCGGTGGTGGATATTACTATCAGAATTGCAAAAGGTCATGGGGTTTTGTGTTTTATTCTGTGTGACAGCTCACACTATTATGAGCGTGAAGGTGCTACGACAATCACTGTCTCAAAGGGTAAGGATAGTGTGGATTTTAAGCTTGCGAATATGGTTCGCCCTGGGGATATCGTTATCACGCAGGACTATGCACTGGCTGCGATGTGCCTTGCTCGGCAGGCAATACCGATTAACCAAAACGGCATGGTCTATACAGATGATAATATTGGCGGACTGTTAGAACAACGTCATATGGCACAAAAAATACGCCGTTCGGGAGGCAGGCTCAGTGGTGCGCCAAAACGAACGGAGGAGCAAAATACAGCATTTGGATTGGCTCTTAGTAATCTGATTGGTTCAAGATAAGTTTTTAGCTTGGTGTA
>CAZNYY010000532.1:0-1631 GCA_964577335.1 uncultured Oscillospiraceae bacterium
ATAAATTTCTTGAAATCTTCTTTTTCCCAGACATTCATTCATAAACTAGTGTATTGCCGCACTAAATTATCTCAAATCATCGGATTATGGGAAATTTTATTGCATTTTAACACTAGTTTTCTACTGTTCAACTTCTAATGCTCAATAAAGCCACGCCCATAATTTCAATTTCTGCACATAGGCGGTCATTCGGCAATTCGAGTTTATATCGAATTATCCGCCGGTTTTGATAATGCATAATTCTAAAAGAATAAAAAAGACGGGCTGATCCCGTCATGGGTGTCCATCGTACCATTGTATTATTCTTCATTATTTTCTGGAATCCATATGGTTTGTCCAACGAAAAGAATTCTGTGTTTTTTTAATCTAGGATTAGCCGCAAGAATTGCAGAAACAGTAACATGGTTTGCGCTGGCAATGCTTTCTATAGTATCGCCTGCTTGCACAGTGTAACAATAACCGTCCGAACGAGACATTTTACGATTTCTCATGTTATCACCTCCATGCTTTATCGTATTCAGTAGTTTCATAGATTGTGATTGAGTTGAGAGAAAAGTAAAAAAGATGAGTATCAACCCCATCTTCTGTTTTCTATTTCTGTTGTCGAAAAAAGGTCTTGTGGATGATAAACTAGTAAAAAATAGATTAGTATTCACAATAAATTGAACGACCATTTCTTCCGTAATAATGACCATCCCATGCAGTTGAAATACCAGGAGGGGTCGCAGGAATCTGGAACATAATGACTCTGCCTTCGGGCAAGATTAATTCGTATATTTCTAAAAAAGTTAAGCCGCCCGATGTTTTGATCGCTACTTCATGTTTAAGACTATCCAAATAAATAAACCGTATCTTCAAAAAAATGAAGAACGGTCTATTTTCATGCCTTAAAAGCCGAATATGACGTTATATTTTATAGCCTATTGAATCTTGACCAGTGGGCTGTTTTGTGTGTTTTTAAAGGTTTATGCAGGTCTCATGAAATGGCGAGAACCCTTGTTACGCAAGGGCTCTCAGCTATGACCTGTGCTGGGTTCGAACCAGCGACCCCCACCCTGTCAAGATGGTGCTCTCCCAGCTGAGCTAACAGGTCGTATATTGCTATATAGAACAAGCAAAATATATGATACCAAATGGAGTAGGATCATGTCAACAACCAAATTTTCCAAATTGTTCAGTGTGAGAGGATTTCGTCATTTTCTTGTCGAATTGAATATGGTAATACAGTCACATTAAACATTACGAGGTGTGTAACCCATGATCAACTTCCAAGAAAAAGCGAATTTTATATGGAGTGTAGCCGATTTATTGCGTGGAGATTATAAACAATCGGAGTACGGCAAAGTGATTTTGCCATTGACCGTGCTGCGCCGTTTAGATAGTGTGTTAGCTCCGTTTAAGGAGCAGGTCTTAACATTGATGGAAAGTCTAAAAGATGCCGAATACGACGTCGAACAGATCGTTCTAACACAGATCGACCAGCCATTTTATAATGCGAGCAAATATGATTTTGAAAAGCTGCAGGCCGATCCAGCGAATATCGCCACAAACCTACGCCATTACATCAATGGATTTTCTAAAAGTGCATTAGAAATTATTCAATATTTTAACGTTGAAACTCAAATTGAACG
>CAZNYY010000533.1:0-1627 GCA_964577335.1 uncultured Oscillospiraceae bacterium
TGATATACAATCTCACCCCTTGAAGGGTTTTCTTCTATTTTAAGTCCGGCACCCTCGGTGGCATCCTTCGCCGAAACTTCGGGTGAGAAATCCACTCCCGCATATTTCTTCAGCGCATCAACCATGGTTATCCGCTCCCAGGGAGCGCCCAGGTCAACCTCCGTCCCCTGATATGTTATTTTTGTCACGCCCAAAACCTTCTGTGCAATATGCCTTATCATATCCTCCGTTATGTCCATCATGCCGTGGTAGTCTGTATACGCCTCATAAAGCTCTATCGAGGTAAACTCGGGATTGTGTTTAACGCTCATACCCTCGTTCCTGAAAATTCTTCCTATTTCATATACCTTTTCAAAACCGCCTACGATAAGCCTTTTAAGATGCAACTCCGTGGCAATTCTAAGATACATATCAATATCCAAGGTGTTGTGATGCGTAACAAACGGGCGCGCAGCGGCACCGCCGGGTATTGTATTTAAAATCGGCGTTTCAACCTCAAGATAACCCCGCTCATCCAAAAAGGCACGCATTTCCTTGATAATTCTGCTTCTTAGTACAAAGGTTTTTCTAACATCGGGGTTTATAATAAGGTCAACATACCTTTGGCGGTATTTAAGGTCCATATCACGAAGCCCGTGCCATTTTTCAGGCAGTGGATTTAGTGATTTTGCCAGCAACGTAACCTCTTTGACCTTTATTGAAATTTCGCCTTTTTGGGTTTTAAAAACCTCACCCGAAACACCCACGATGTCGCCTATATCATATTTTTTAAATTCCTTGTATGGCTCCTCTCCAACCTCGTCCATCTTAAGATAAAGCTGAACTCTCCCCTGCTCGTCCCCCAAATCACAAAAAGAAACCTTGCCCATGCCACGCTTTGACATAAGCCGTCCCGCAGCCGAAACCCTGCTGCCTTCAAGCTTTTCAAAGTTTTCGAGTATTTCTTCCGACGAATGGGTTTTATTAAATTTAACCTCGTCAAACGGATTTTTACCGTCCGCCACAAGAGTTGAAAGCTTTTCACGCCTTATTTTCAGAAGCTCATTTAAATCCTGTTCTTCGGGCACATTATTTTTTTTGGTCATTACAATCCTCCATGTATCTGTTTAAAATCAAATATATTATTAAGATATAATATCATAAG
Organism: uncultured Oscillospiraceae bacterium; assembly: GCA_964577335.1. Taxonomy (GTDB): domain Bacteria; phylum Bacillota; class Clostridia; order UMGS1883; family UMGS1540; genus CAZNYY01. The sequence continues at coordinate 1,145 of CAZNYY010000533.1, forward strand.
CTGTAAATTTTGTCAAAAACATTATTCATAAAAAGTGTACAAGTATCGTATATATTAAATAATACAATGAATGGGAGTTGATTTAATTGCCTGAGGCTTACACAAGCATAGCCATTTATATTTTAGGACTTGTAGGTGTACTGATAGTGGCACGCCTTTTAGCGAAACCCTTTAAAATGCTGATGCGCCTGTTTTTAAACACTGTAATCGGCGGAGTTCTGCTAATAGTCTTAAACACCTTTTCCCATGTATGGGGACTTCAGATAGGCGTAAACCCCTTTACTGCGGCAATTGTTGGAATTTTAGGACTGCCGGGGCTTGTACTGCTTATACTTTTAAAGCTTATGTTCGGCAATTGACAGGTTTATTTAAGACTTTTCGCCGCCGCCGCACCCGCCACTACCCCGCTGCTCCATGCCCATTGAAGGTTGTAGCCGCCGCAGTCACCGTCCACATCCAAAACCTCGCCCGCCGCATACAGCC
>CAZNYY010000534.1:0-1627 GCA_964577335.1 uncultured Oscillospiraceae bacterium
TTCCGACGCCGCGCCCAGCTAGGTATATAAAGTTATTATATCTAAACATCATACAGAGAATAATTTCCTGAAATCTACGAAGGTTTAGACCCAAATAGTCTCTCGCGCACCTATGAGGATTTTGCCTATAAAAACTCAGCCAATATTCTGCACCTTCCGTAAGGGCATCTACGCCGCTCGGTTTGGCGTCTCTAACCTTACTCATCCGCAACGTCCTTCGCAGTGGGAACTTTGACTGAATACCGCTCTATTTCACCTTCATACATCTCTTTGTCAGGAATTTCTTCGTGAACTAAGTTGCAAAAATGTCCAAGGAAAAATGTTTTTATTTCACGCTCTATACCGTCCACATCTTCGTACTCGGGCAGTTTTTTTGCTATCGGACGTTCGCTCTCAATCTTTTTTGCAAGCATCCCTAAAAGAGCTTGGTCTCCCAATACTTCTTTTTTTTCTTTAGGTTTAAAGCCACCTGTTTTCATTAAGTCCTGAAGTGTCTTTGTGGCGCTCGCTATTTCTTTTATGTCTCCGCCAAGTGTTACTTTTCTAAGTATTAACTGGGCAATGCAGATGTTTTTGACAATTTCTTTCTGCTCTTTTGTAAACTCATCAATGTTTTGAGCAACCCACTCGTCATACTCCTCTTGAAGAAATTTATAATCTAAATTTTCGTGACCTGCCCCAAAAAACCTTATTACCTCTTTATCTGCAATATAGTCCTTATACTCGCAGTCCTCAACCAGTCCCTCTTGCTGCTCACCTACGCTTTCGAAAGCAGGACTTGTTATTATGTTTATAGTGTCAAGATAAGAATCTCCTATAGCTTGATATTGTGCCATATTCATCTTAGATGGATATTGCGCAATTCGACTCGTCTCTGATGTTATATCCTTAGTGGCCGCCAACAGTCTTTCACTATACGGCCAGTCAAAAATCTGACAACAGCGCTTTATTGCTTTTTCAACATCGCCATTAAAAAAGCCGATGAGTTTTTTAAAATATTCATCGGCACAGTTTCTGCATATCGTTATATAGTTATTGTTTCCTTTATATAGTTCTGATTTGGTTGAAAAAAAATTTCCTTTTTGTGAATTATATATGACGCTACAACATGAACAAACAAACCCCCCTGTTGTCTTTTTGCGCGGTTGATTTTTTTTATTTGGCATATTACCACCCCTTTAACTCTATTTAGCAAGATTTGCAGGTGAAGCATGTCCCCAATATTTAATCTCTGCAAGCCTTCTTTTGTCAGCCGCTTCGTTTAAAGTGCTATAAGAACCAAGGTCTATTCTTTTACCAAATGCACCGATATAAGCCCGCCACACATTGTTCTTTTTATCAAAACACACACCCTTTACTCCGCTTTTATTGGTGCAAAACATTCTTGTGTTTTGCGCCTGCGTGTACGAATCAGCCCATCGGCAATTTTTAAACGTATAGTCGCCGTCAACATCTATCCTGTCTATGGACTTGTCTTTCGAGTAGCCGCTTCTTAAAGCCCACTCCGCAAACGCCTTAAAATTACTAATTTTGTTTTTAATTCCGCGTCCGCCATAATCTCGCCACTGTTGGTGGTTTGGATTGTTACACCTATCATTTATAGAAAGCCAAATTGAATACAGTCTAC
>CAZNYY010000535.1:0-1624 GCA_964577335.1 uncultured Oscillospiraceae bacterium
TATATTCCAAAACCTCATCCCAAGTAATTCCTTTGATGTTTCCCTTTTCAACTGCTTCATCAAAACATTTTTTCGTGTTATCGGTTTGCCTTTTCCCCATATCGCTCAAATATTTTTTCATCGAAGGATATTCGGGATCAAAATCAAACGCCACAAGATGGCAGGGTTTAGGTCTTTTCACGCTAAATTCAACAGCAAAAAGATAATCCATACCTTCTTTTATACACGCTTCCCTAAACTCGGGAAAGGCTGTTCCTGTATCGTGGTCTGATATTGCCAAGGCCTTATAACCTTCATTTTTAGCGACCTTTACTAACTCCTCGGGTGAATAAACTCCGTCTGAGTGGGTGGTGTGCAAATGCAAATTTGCATAGATTTTCATGTCATCTCTCCTTTTTAATTATTTCGCCTTGTCTGACAAAAAATCCGTTCAAAACCCGAACATTTCATCTCGTGTCTACACTATCTATCAAAAAGTCGATGCAGCACACCTTTTCATAGTGTTTCTTGTTTATTCAAACAAATAACTTGTCATGGACAATGAACCCATCATACAGCTTTCATTATAAGCGGATATTTTGTCGTCTTTATCCGTTGCGCCAAGTATGTACAGTATTGGATTGAAGTGGTCGGTAATTGGAACAGCTAATTTTGCTGTTTCTCCTAACCCCACATAATTCATAATATTTTCATGATTTCCGCTTTGAATATTTTCTTTAATAAAACCATCAAATTCATAAGCCCAGTCAAAGCCCGTATCTTCCATATTCCAATCAACCAGCCTTAGATTATGAACAATATTTCCCGTGCCGAATAAAAGCACACCCTTTTCCCTTAAAACTTTTAATTCCTGACCGATTTTGTAATGCGCCTCGGGCGGTGCGGCGGCATCTATACTAATTTGAAAGAGGGGAACATCCCTTTTGGGGTACATATGGACTAAAACAGACCAAGTGCCATGGTCAATTCCCCAAGAATTATCAAACACGCTTTCTTTTGTAATTAATTTCTTTGCCGTTTCAGCAAGCCTCGGATTGCCCGGTGGGTTGTATATAATCTCATACAGCTCTTTGGGAAACCCATACATATCATAAATGGTTTTGGGGGTTTCCTCATTCATAGTCTTTGTACCTTTTGTGTACCAATGGGCAGAAATGGATATAATAGCTTTTGGATTTGGGATTTTCTTTGCCATTTCCCTCCAGCCCCTGGTATAAGTGTTATCCTCTATTGCATTCATGGGCGAGCCATGACCTACGAATATTACAGGCATTTTTGCCATATCATTATCCCCCTTCATTGTCAAATAAAGATTGGATAATATCAATCACAACAATTTCCGGCGGATTAAAAATTCTCGGCAGCCGAGCATTAAAAGAAACCCCACGACTTACAATATGGGTTAGAGTGTCATGCTTATACAAGCCTCCGGCATATTTGGGAAACCATCCCTGGTTTGGGGCGAGCAAACCATTTAATAAAAACGGAATTCGAACCTGTCCGCCGTGAGCATGCCCCGACACAACCAAATCAAAGGGATATTTTTTATAAACTTCAATCTGCTCCGGTCTGTGTGCAATCAGAATTTTAAACGAGGGTTTATCCACAAGCTCCGTGAAATTTT
>CAZNYY010000536.1:0-1605 GCA_964577335.1 uncultured Oscillospiraceae bacterium
TATATTCATATTTCTTTACCCTTTTTGAAGACATTGCTATCCCGAAAAGCCACTCTTCCCTGTTATGCACAATTCTATCCATAAAACGATAGACCTTATTGATAGTAAATTTATCTTTTACTTGAATATTATCGTCCATCATTAATGCATATATGGCCGATCCATACCCCTTCCATGCCTGCGACTCATCTGCAGAAAGCCATTTTTTTAACATACTTTGTATTTCTGACTGATACGGCTGTCCTAAAATGGGCGCGACCTCATTAAGCCAAATAGCTACATTTCTACCCGCTCCTATTTCCCTATCTTTAAAAACGACTGCTCTTCCCAGGGTTAGACTTAAAGCATTCCCGTTATACACAAGCGGAATATAAGCTTCATATGCGAAATCATATAAAAAAGTTTTTAATTTTTCGGTATTTCCCTTCCAGACGGTATTATCCAATGTCTTTATAATTTCCGGCAAATGATTCATTCCCGCAATTCCATACTGGGCGTTATACGGAATCGTGCCATGAAACAGATAAGAGCCGTCTATGTAATATCCGTCACCATGATAATCATAATTCATTTCCAATTCACTGTCGATTACTTTTATCCAATTTTCAATCAGATAATCATACCCTAAAACAGCTCCTATCTTTCCGGCGCCTGCCGCAACATCAAAAGCGTTTACATCGTCAAATAACATATAGTCCGGTTTAATCTGCGTTAATATATCCTCGCAAAAGGAACGCAAGCTTTCCAAAGGAATCTCTCCATACATTAATATAGCTATATTCCCGCATTGAATTGGTATAGCGATCAACGGATTATAGTTAGGGTATCCGTACCATGGGACGTCCGGCCCATACCAATATTTTGTATAAATTTTAAGAGCGTACTCTATTCCTCCCAGCAGCTCAGAATTTCCTTTTAGACTGCTATACTCATGTGTAGCCGCTAAACACATTGTATATATTTTACTTATTATTGCCAATGTCTGAGCGTTGCTGTTATTGGCAATCGCGTCTTCTACGCTTCCGTTTGTCGCCCATAAAACAGAGCTTTGATCCCTTTTCATCGTATTTAAATAAGCTTGTGCAGAGTTTACTGTGCTTGAAAAAATAGCCTTTTGTTCCTCTGTCCAGATATAATTTTTATCCGTCAATTCATCTTTTTTATTTTGGATCAATTTATCATAAGCTGAGTCGGGATAATTCAAAAAGCCGGTTACGTGAAATAAATCGTCTTTTATTTTAAGCGTCCATGCTTCAATATCTACCTGTTTTAATCCGATCCCCGACTTATAATCCTCCGCCGCAAGAACAGAATTTCTCAATTTATCGATCCTGTCTTCGTAATAGGGCTTCCCACTTTGTTCATAAGTTTCTAAAAATTCTCTTGCTTTTGCTATCGCGTTATCCAAACGATAAAACTCACAAGGAGAAACATTATAAATTTCAATTTCAGCCAACCATAGACTGTATCCTGAGGATTGATGCGCAGTTGTGAGCGTGCTGAAAACAATGCGGATATATTTGTAGTCCTGTTCTTCGAAATAGGCATAAATAATACTTTCTCCCCAGTTGCGGTCACTATGATAAAACGGCGTATAATTCACTC
>CAZNYY010000537.1:0-1603 GCA_964577335.1 uncultured Oscillospiraceae bacterium
ATCCCCGTTTCATCCTGAAACATTTGTGTGTACACAGTAAACCCCGGACGTGTTTTGCTAACTTGCATATCCCCGTGCGGGGCGGCCTTTACCGATGCGGTTTCCCCGTCACAAAGCTCCGCCGCTTTGCGAAATTGCCCCCGGTTTTCAAGCTTTCTTGGGAAAAAATAAAGCATATCATAAACAGTGAAAATACCAAGACGGTTCAGCTTTTTTCGCCTTGCTTCACCCACGCCTCGAATTTTTCCTATATCATCATAAATCAAAAAAATCACCGCCACTGCATATATAGTATATTGAAATAATTGTAAACACTGTATATTGTATCATTACACCACCAAACCGTCAATATATTTTTTTTGAAAAAATGTTTGCATAAGCGGTAAAAATATGTTATACTATCTAAAGTTATTATTTAGCTTTGATTTGAAAGAGGTGAAACTAATGAGAGAAGGAATTCATCCTAAATATGTGCCGTCCACAATAAAATGTGCATGCGGAAACGTTATAGAAAGCAGTTCTATCAAAGAAAACGTGTCGGTTGAAATTTGTTCAAGCTGTCATCCGTTTTTTACGGGTAAACAAAAGCTTGTTGACACAGGCGGTAGGGTTGAGAAATTCAAGAAGAGGTTTAACCTCGACCAAAAAGCATAAAAAGCGCTCTTGCGCTTTTTTTTGTTTGTGTTTTGGGAAATTCTTTGGTAAAATAATTGTGAGGTAAATTTACCGTGCCGCCGAAATTTTCGTCTGCAGACGAGGTGGCGATGCGCATAAGTTCCGTTATACGCCTTACACGCCCACAGTAAGGTGCGTGAATTTTATTATTTATATTTTTGTGGGCAGAAAGACTATGGAACTTAATATGAAATCAGTTAAAATTGTCCACTCTGCTGACCTTCATCTTGACTCGCCCTTTGGGGGTATCCCTGCCGACAAAGCAAAACTAAGAGGCGAAGAACTTAGAGAAACTTTTGGCAGAATAGTTAGCAGAACACTTGAAATTGAAGCCGATATACTGCTTTTGGCGGGAGATTTGTTTGACGGGGAATTTGTGTCGCACCACACGGCAAACTTTTTAAAAAGCTGCTTCCAAAAGCTTGGTAACACAAGGGTTTTTATTGCGCCGGGGAACCATGACTTTGCATGGGATGCATCCATTTATAACACGGTGGATTTTGGTGATAACGTCCATATTTTTAAAAACGAAATAGATTACATAGAATTTGAAAATGTGAGGGTTTACGGCTACGGCTTTACAGAACGTTTTGTAAATGAACCCGTTTTGTCCGGCTTTCGGGCAGATGAGGGGTTTATTAATATTATGGTTTTGCACGGCGTGACAGCGCCCGCCGCCGAGTATAACCCCGTTTTGGTGGATGACATAGAAACGAGCGGACTTGACTATTTGGCGCTTGGGCACAAACATTCATTTGAAGGCTTTTTAAAGGCGGGGAAAACCACCTATGCGTACAGCGGAATTCCCGAAGGCAGGCATTTTGACGAGGCGGGTGAAAAAGGGATTATAACGGGCGAGGTTTTCGAGGGCGGTGCAGACTTGGCTTTCGAACCCTTATCAAAACGTGAAATTTTAGTTTTGGACGTT
>CAZNYY010000538.1:0-1602 GCA_964577335.1 uncultured Oscillospiraceae bacterium
GGCGGCGGACGGGATGGGGGTTGTGTTCACTCCGTTTCATGGAACGGGGAACATACCCGTGCGTGAAATACTGCGGCGCATGGGGAGTGAAATTGTGGTGGTTCCCGAGCAGGAATTGCCCGACGGTGATTTTCCAACCGTTGAAAGTCCCAACCCCGAAAACAAAGAAGGGTTTTGGATGGCAATGGAGCTTGCCGATAAAATGGGGATAAACCTTATAATGGGAACGGACCCTGATGCCGACAGAATAGGCGTTTTAACAAGGCGGGGCAAGGATGAGGAATTCACAGCACTTACGGGGAACCAAACAGGGGTGCTTTTGACGGAGTATATGTTGTCTCAAAAAAAGGCAAAGGGCAGCTTGCCTGAAAACCCTGTGGTTATAAAAACCATTGTGTCAACGGAGATGGTACGGGATATAACTGATTTTTACGGTGTTCGGCTTATTGATGTTTTAACGGGGTTTAAATATTTTGCTGAAAAGATTTATGAGTTTGAGAAAACCGGTGAAGCAAATTATGTATTTGGGTTTGAAGAAAGTTACGGGTATCTGCCGGGGGTATATGTGCGTGACAAGGATGCCGTTGCCGCCGCAATGCTTATTGTTGAGATGGCATCATGGTACCATTTGCGGGGGATGACATTGCACGACGCCCTCGGGGAGCTTTATGAGAAATACGGCGAATACGGCGAATGGGTTGAAAACATTTATCTTCGGGGGGTTGACGGCATACAGAAAATCAGCCGTATTATGGACGGCTTGAGAAATAACATCCCACAGCAGATTGGCGGCTCGAAGGTTGTGGCGTACAGTGATTGTGAAAAGGGTGAAAGAATTGACCTTGTAAACAACACAAAAAGCCCTCTTGATTTGCCGCAGTCAAATGTTCTTCGTTTTGAAACCGAGGACGGAAGTTTTATTGCATTTCGCCCGTCGGGAACCGAACCGAAATTTAAGATTTATGCTGGGTTTAAATGCGCCGATAACGCCGCAAAACAAAGGGCAATTGAGGCTGACGTGACAAAACTTTTAAAATAAAACCTTAAACATTGACAAATATAATGAAATTATGTATAATATTATGTAGTATTTTAACACATTATGCCATGGAAGGCTGGAATTTTTAAAATGAAACAACTAAAACTGACCTCTACCGTGCGTAGTACAAAATTGGCTCACTCGATGAGCGACAGCTTTTATATAAACGGTGCGTGCCCTGCAAAAGGGGCGCAGGTAAACCAAGCCATTACCCGCTTTTCCCGTGATAGGGTGGGTATTTTTGCTGTTGCGGACGGTATCGGCAATAATAAATCAGCATCTGATGCGGCGTACGGTGCTATAACAAAACTGAAAAAATATCATGAAAAGTTTTGCGGGGTTCCGTACGAAGAATCGGGGAAAATTATAAATGAATATTTTAATGAGATAAATGATACAGTGGGCGCCATTGAATGCGGCAGTGCGGCGGGCGCCTCTTTGGCGATGCTTATTATAAACCAAGGCGTTGCAACCGTGGCAAATGTGGGCAATGCGCGGGTTTATGCGTTTCGCTACGGCAGGCTTACCGCCCTGTCGGAGGAGCATACGGAGGCGGCACAGCT
>CAZNYY010000539.1:0-1602 GCA_964577335.1 uncultured Oscillospiraceae bacterium
ATATGACTTGCTAAAGGATCATTTGCAACTTGTGGCTGAGCGTGCAAGAAAATATGCAGTGTCGTACTGTGCTGCGGAAGAAGCCTATCTGGCGGGCATACTTCATGATTTAGGAAAGTATGGGAATCTTTTTGCGCGAAGATTAAAAGGTTTGGAAAATGGTATTGACCACTGGAGTGCCGGTGCTTCTTTTATTTATAACAATTATCCGTGGGCTTTAGGTGCTTTAATGTCTGTACAAGGACATCACGTGGGGCTAGGAATATTAAGTAAGGAAAATATTCCACGCAATCTTATAAAATATAAAGAAGTCATGCCCACATCATTACGCTTATCAGAGGATTCCATAGAGATTTTGGAACAGTGCCTGCGAAACGACGATGTTCTATTGCCAACATTTAAAAACAAACCTTTTGATTACAGCAAAATCATAACACAACACGTATCTGTTATGAATAGGATTAGAATGATTTATTCTATGCTTACTGATTCTGATTTTATTGAAACAGAGGCTCATTTTAATAGGGATTCTAAAGGTATAAAGGTATATCGTCCGGAAGGACGAAAACTTGAACCTAAAAAACTGTTGGACTCTTTAAATTCATACATAAGCACCTTATCAGCCAATAAAATGTCGCCAGATATGCGTATTATGAGAGAAGATCTTCTGTTTGCGTGCAAAGAAATGGCTTCATTGAAACCAGGGATTTTTACTCTTTCAGCACCGACCGGATCGGGTAAGACTATCTCAATGCTATATTTTGCATTAAAACACGCGTTACAGTATGAGAAACAAAGAATAATTATTGTTTTACCCTACCTTAACATAATCGAGCAGACGGCTCAAACGTACCGAGAAATCTTTTCAGACATAGATACTGAGGACCGCCCCCTAATACTCGAAGACCACAGCCTAAAAGATGATATTGATAACAGTGACGATAATGAAAGCAAAAGAGAGATACAAAGACTTTTATCTCAGAACTGGGATGCTCCTATTATAATAACAACGAATGTACAGTGTTTAGAGTCTTTGTTTTCAAAATCTCCGTTTAAATGCAGAAAACTGCATAACATAGCAAATAGTGTGATTCTATTTGATGAGGTACAAACAATAGGAGATAAAATAGTTGTTCCAACACTCGCCACACTCTCGAATTTCGCTGAATCTTATAGTTGCTCTGTTGTATTTGCGACGGCTACGCAGCCTGCATTTAAGCAGCTTGACCATCATGTCAAAAAGTTATGTTTGAACGGATGGAATCCTAAAGAAATTGTCTCTCCTACACTGAATCTATTTTCCAGAAAAAGAAGAATCCAAATTGCCTGGCCATTAAATAACGAAAAACTTACGCTTGATGAACTTCACGCAGAAATGTTAACTCATGGCAATAGATTTTTGTGTATTGTTAATACAAAAAAACATGCACGCATAATTTTCTCTTATCTTAAAGAACGGTTGGAGGATAGTGAGGAAATATTATTCCATCTTTCTACTAATATGACAATAGAGCATAGAAAATATATTCTTCAGAAAGTCAGAATAAGGTTACGTGACCCACAAATTCCTTGCGTATTAGTTGCAACCCAATGTGTAGAAGC
>CAZNYY010000540.1:0-1591 GCA_964577335.1 uncultured Oscillospiraceae bacterium
GTGCAGCTTGGAACAAGGTTTTTGGCGGCACATGAATGTACCATTCACCAAAATTATAAGGATAAAGTTATAAAAGCTAAGGATATTGATACAATTACAACGGGTAAGCGTCTGGGGCATCCCGTGCGCTCCCTTAAAAGTCCGTTTTCAAGACAGTTTTTCTCGAAGGAGTATGATAACACGGTTTCAAACGAAGAACTTGAGGAGATGGGTGCAGGCGCTCTTAGGATAGCCGCTTTGGAGGGGGATATGGAGCGGGGCTGCTTTATGGCAGGGCAATCAGCGGGGCTTGTTACAAAAGAGCAAAGCGCCAAGGAAATAATAGAAGAAATCTTTTCCGAGGCGGAAGATGTTTTAGGCGGTGCGTTAAAATGGGTAAAATAGCGCTGATGTTTGCCGGGCAAGGCGCACAATACAGTGGAATGGGAAGTGACCTTTATGAAAATTCCGCCGCTGCCCGAGAAGTTTTTGATATGGGTGAGAGAATAATGCCCGGTGTTTTGAAAAGGTGTTTCGAAGGGTCAGGCGATGAGCTTTCTGTTACAAAAAACACACAGCCGACTTTGTTTTTGGTTGATTTGGCGTGTGCCGCCGCTCTTGCGGCGGGCGGCGTTAATGCGCAAGGGGCGGCGGGGTTTTCTTTGGGTGAAATGCCGGCACTTGCTTTTTGCGGTATCCTGCCATATGAAAACGCCTTTGAGTTGGTTTTAAAACGTGCGGAGTTTATGCATGAATGTGCCGAAAAAAACCGAGGAAGTATGGCGGCGGTTTTAAGACTTTCGGAAGAACAAGTTGAGAAATTATGTGATGAATGCGGCGTGTACCCCGTAAACTACAACTGCCCGGGGCAAATTGTGGCGGCGGGCAGCGAAGAGGGTATAGAAAAGCTTTGCCATATTGCGGCGGAAAACGGAGGGCGCACCGTAAAACTTGCGGTTAGCGGCGCATTTCATTCTCCTTTTATGGAGGAGGCATCAGCTAAAATGGCGGAATATTTAAAGGGTATAAATTTGACGGCACCCGCTATACCGCTTTACGCAAACAAAACAGCGAAACCCTACTCGGGGGACATGGCGGAACTTATTGCAGGGCAGGTCAAAAGCTCCGTAAAATGGCAGAACACTGTCCAAAATATGATTTCAGACGGGTTTGACACATTTATCGAAGTTGGAGCGGGAAAAACACTTTCCGGTCTTGTAAAAAAAATATCTAAGAATGTGCGGGTATTAAATGTAGAAAACATGGAAAGTTTAAACGCTGTTTTAAATGAAATAAAAGGGGAATAAATATGTTGAGAGGTAAAACCGCCCTTGTGACGGGGGCTTCAAGGGGCATTGGGAGTGCCATTGCCGTGGCATTTGCACAAGCGGGTGCAAATGTAGCAGTAGTATATGCAGGTAACACCGAAGCCGCAGAAAAAACCTTAACCCAAATTGAGGGCGAGGGTGCAAGGGGCAAGATATACCGCTGTGACGTGTCTGATTTTGAGGCGGTGGGGGATGCCGTAAATGCAGTGACAAGTGACTTTGGCGGGGTTGACATACTTGTTAATAACGCAGGGGTTACCGATGACAAGCTGCTTATGCAGATG
>CAZNYY010000541.1:0-1573 GCA_964577335.1 uncultured Oscillospiraceae bacterium
CATGTGGAAATGCAAGGCACACAAGCGGATTGGGCGGAGGTTTTAGCGGTATTTGCGGTCAAGACCGCCGGGACAGATGACAATACAGCACAAGATGTGGTTATCATTGACGACAATAAGAAGAATCTTTTAAAAGAAGTGTTTTGGGATATGAACACTATTTCATCACATATAGAGCAGGAAAACGAGGAAAATACTTTATTTATAACCATTACAGGCAAAACAAGTGATGAGATGATTTGGGAATACCACTTTACACAAAGACAGCAGGAAGCCCTTGTCACCCTGCTTGAAAATAGTGATGTTCTGCTTTCTGCAACGCAAAATCTGACTATTATTGATGCCGATGCCATTGATGTACTAAGCAGCCTTCCAGAAGCCTTGTCAGCCCAGCGAAAGGCTGTTGTAAAGGCGGCTTGTAGCTTAGTGGGCAAGGTAAATTATTTTTGGGGCGGCAAATCTTCTGCAATCGGTTGGGACAGTAATTGGGGCAAAATGATGAGAGTAACCGCCGCCGGAAGCTCCACCACAGGCACAATGCGCCCCTTTGGTCTTGATTGTTCCGGACTTGTCACATGGGCATTTATCAATTCTGAAATGAGTGCAGGGTCCATCGGTCACGGAACACAGGGACAAATCGCTATATGCACACAAATAAGTTGGAGCAATGCACAACCCGGCGATTTAGCTTTTTATAACGATTTATCCCATGTTGGCATTGTTGTAGGCAGGGATACGAGCGGTAATATTCTTGTTGTCCATAGTAACAGTAGCCAAAATAATGTGTCCCTTACCACAAATGCAGGCTTTGGCTTTTGTGCAAGACCGAATGTGTATTGAAATTCTTAGTGTAAAACAGCCATCTTTATTGAAAAGACGGCTGTTTTATACTCTTTATTTTTTTAATCCTTTAACAACAGATGTAACAGTTGCTAATTGTTCTTCATTTAAAGTTTTTAAATCTGCTATCAAATTGTTTAGTTTTTCAGGATTTGCAACCCCATCATCAAAAAAATCTTTTGGCGAGATTTTAAGAAATTCACAAATATAATAGAAACCTTGCATGGATGGCATACTGTTTTTATTTTCAATATTATTTATATAGGCTTGACCTTGACCCATTGTCAGGCTCATATCTCTTGCAGATATGTTGTTTTTGGAACGTAAAAGACTCAATCTTTTAGATATAAAATCCGCAAATTCTTCAAAGCATTCAAACATTTCCACCACTCCTTATGCACTATTATACAGTACATAATGTGCAATATATCCTATTACGGGGTGTATAATTCTTGACTTGTACCCTGTAAGGGTGTATAATTCATTTTATATGCCTTTTAAACGGTGATGGGGGGATGGAATAAATGGAACTGTCAGAACAAACCTGTTGTTTTACAGGACATAGAAAGATAACCAGTAACATATTTTTATTAAAATATAAATTGAAAAAAACAATTGTTAGCCTTATAGAGAAAGGCGTGATTTATTTTGGGAGCGGCGGAGCCATTGGCTTTGATACCCTTGCGGCTTTAACTGTCTTAGAATTAAAAAAGAAATATCCGCAAATAAAACT
>CAZNYY010000542.1:0-1572 GCA_964577335.1 uncultured Oscillospiraceae bacterium
ACGGAATGGGTTGGTGTCGTGCCAAGCTCCCATCCCCTTGGTATTTTTGCGGTGTACAGTTCATTTACTATCTTTTATAAAAACTATACCATCTTTAAAATGGATTTTGTTATTTTTAAATACTGCACCTTCTTGCGTGCTAAATTCCTTATCAATTGTACCTTCGTCAGGATATAATCCTTTATAACTTGGGCTATTATTGTCTATCTTCTGAACTTCACTTTTAGGCGCTACTACACGCTTGAATTCTTTTTTGAAAATAATTATATTTTTTGAAAACTTATACGTACGGATTATATACCAATAATAGGCAACTCCGTCTTCAACTATAGTCACATTTGGATTTCTACTTAACTCTCCGTAGTGGAAATAGCGGCCTTCTGTTAACACTAGTTTCATACTTTTGTCAGCAGTATAGTATGTACCTACTACCCTTGACTCAAGAAAAAATTTAACAGGATATAAAGATACAATTAAAATAAAAAATAATATTACTATTTTTACATTTACTTTAGTATAATTCTTTTCGTTTTCCATACAAATCCTCTCCGTCGGAAAAAAATAATTAATTTGATATTCTACAAAAACAACGTTAATATAATACTCGCGTTATTTTTCAATTTGTAATTATTAAATTACGAATACACAGGAGATAATTTCGACCCAGATATTGCAGTCCAGTCAACTTCAGCAGTTTGATCATAAATCGCTGCACTGCAGACCGTTTCAACACCTAATCGAAAATATTCTTTTTCACCATTTTCATTTATTCCTTCCTTTAAAATCTCTACAGACGTTAACAAATAGTAATAACCTGTAGGAGTATATATTTTAGTAACAATCGTTTTTGTTTTATAATTACCTTTTTCAAGTCTTCTCAATCTATTTGAATTACCAGCACTTTCGGCAATTAAATTAACTGCGTTTGCGCCAGGAAATAAACCCTCTATAAAACTAAGTGAAGCTATTGTTATTAGTTCTCCTACGGTTACATCTCCAACCGGAAAGGCATTAGTTACTGGATCTGGCGTATTATATTGCATTGCTTTTCTATAGAAATCTATTCTTTCTCCAAACAATCTGTCTTTTCTATTTTCGGCAAATGTTGTAGATATCTCAACTTCTTGGTTGAAATTCTTCATAGTACCGTTATAGGGCAAGTCTACTTGTCTCCCAAAATTTTCATCACCAAAAGCAACTCTAACGAAAGTATCATAACAAACTTTTGTGTGAGAACCATACACTTTTGATAAATCATCAATAAAAACTTGTATATAATCCCTTTCGAGACCGTTTTTATCCATAAAATTAACCGGATCACCCGCACAATACATATACCAGTTCAATCCATCCCTAATTGGGTCTTCTGTGATAAACCTACCTATACTCGGATCATAATACCTTGCTCTTAGGTAAATTAGTCCGCTTTCATCATCGTAGTATTCCCCACAATAGCGGAATGGGTTGGAATGCGTAATTGTGCCAATTTGGTTACCGTATGCATCATAGTCATATTTTTGAAGTTCTGTTCCGGTTGATGATGTAAGCTTAGTTACGTCACCATGAGTATTT
>CAZNYY010000543.1:0-1568 GCA_964577335.1 uncultured Oscillospiraceae bacterium
TAGCGCACCAGGCAGGATGCGTTGGAAAGCCCGCACAGCTTGCCGATTTCAAAGCTGATGGGTTTGCCTGCAAAGGTGGTTTCAAACACTCTGTAATTGGGGAACATATTCATACCTCCATTTGTTTCACCCCGGCGGTATGACTCTTTAGCAATAAAGCCGTTGTCCGAGGTTCGGGCAACCGATTCACTGCTAAAAGGTACTGCTACCGCGCGGGGCCTTTTTTTGTTGTCCGGAAAGGGTGGGGCTGCGCAAAAAGTGCAAGGCAGAGGGACTGAAAAGTCCGCCTGCCTTGTTCCGGTTTTTCTTACTTACGCAAGCCAAGCTTCGCGATTATCGCACGATAACGCTCAACATCCTTCTTCATCAAATAATTGAGAAGATTTCTTCTGTGTCCGACCATTTTAAGAAGTCCGCGTCTGGAGTGGTGATCCTTTTTGTGGATCTTCAGATGCTCGGTCAGCTCGTTGATTCTTTTGGTGAGGATGGCGATTTGAACCTCGGGCGAGCCCGTGTCCTTCTCGTGCAGGCGATTGTCGCTGATTACGGCTATTTTGTCGTCTTTTCTGATCATTTTGTATCACCTTTCGGTTTCTTAATTATCCGCAATCTTAGCAAAGGGCGGGTGACATCCCGCAATTTGCGGCATTGACCCCTGTGCCAGGAATACGGACGCGTTACCCGTGCTATTATAGCACTTATTCAAACCTTTGTAAAGCGGAAAAAGACGGTGCACCGCTTATATAGAATCAGTATGCGCAATTTAAGCGGGATTATTTCTATTGACTGTATTTCGTATTTGCTGTATTATATATTAGCTGCCGTTTGTAGTGGATGGCATGCACCGGCCGCCGTGGTGGAATCGGCAGACACAAGGGACTTAAAATTCCTCGATAGAAATATCGTACCGGTTCAAGTCCGGTCGGCGGCACCAAAGCAAAGTCATGTATGGGGATTTAAACCCATGCATGACTTTTTGTTTTGTATATGCTAGAATAAAACATAAGTAAAGATTTTCATGCGCAGCGAGCGCTATCGTTGAAAATATGTTAATCCCTGAGGTGTTAGTATGGACATTAAGTTGGCAAATTCATTATCGGGATACATACAAACGTTGTATGATACTAACAAAGACTTAATTAAATTATGTGGACTAGATATTATGCGAAGCAATAATACGGGAGAAAAAGAAATATTGGAAATCATGCAGAAAGTTCCAAGACTCATTCCTTTTTCAAAGAACCGTAAAACAGGAGAATTAGGATATAAAATAAAGGATGGATTGCTGGAATATAAAGGCAAGATTGCTTTTTTAGAAAGTGATTACAAAATAATCCTAAAAGACAATTATGATTTCTTGTTGAAAACAAAACGGATACGGAATAAGTATGAACATAAAATGCACGGTATAGAATACAAGTTTTCTTTTTATGATAATTCAGCTTGTTTTACATTTCAATTCCAAGTAGGTAAAGAGTTGATTGAAGTAAATAGTAGCGAGTTTGTTCGTCTCTTTAAGCAGTTGAATGTATTATTCTCAAAAATTATAGATGAAATTAAAAAATGGG
>CAZNYY010000544.1:0-1547 GCA_964577335.1 uncultured Oscillospiraceae bacterium
AGCATTTTTTGATTATTGTGCGGATACGTAATACGCGCTGCAAATTGCAAAACAAGCTTGTTTAAATATGCCTGCGCCCTCACAGCAGCTACTGTGAGGATGCAGGCATGGTGTAATTTTTATAATTGGAACATCGGAGCGTAGGAATCCTCCCGTCATGCTTACCCGTGACACTCCCTTTATGTAAAAGAAGTTTTGTTAATTATAGAAGTTGCTCCCCTGTCGGTGTAACTTTCTTACTTGAAAATCTTTTTGTTTTTTAATGAGTTCCTTTATCTTTTGTCTTTATTTGTTTGTTTTTTTGAAAATATGATACAACAATTTTTGTCAATCCTAAATCTTTTTGCAGTGTCAAAGTCTACGTCCCCTTGACAGTCGCCGATTGTTTGTTTACAAGCCGTTTGATTTGCTATTTTTTAATTCTTAGTTTTTTATTCGAATTGATAAATCAATTCCATTATTGTGTAGATTTTTACATTTTGTTTACCTTGCAATCTTTCTTTTTGGAGTTCATATTTATTACGATCTAATTCTGAAATTTTTCTTTTCCCAAGCAAGCCGTCAAATTCAACATAGATTGCATCATTTTGTAAGTAGCTGTGCATAATTTCCCAAATATCCTGATCTTCAATATTATTACAGCAAAGTATATTGTTCATATAAATATTGAAATAACCGCACAATTTAATATTAAGCACACAATCTCTATGAAATACAATTTCTATTTTTTCATCATGCAATTGAATTTTATCTTTTAAAAACTCAATCCTAATTAGCTTGTCGTATAAATCTTTTAATGTATCAAATCGCATCATCATTGTTATTCTCCTTATTACCACATCCTCCACGGGTCGCTGAACCCTACACCAATACCCATCACAATGTCAAGGGGACGTAGTATTTGACACAGCATGTTTTATTTTACTTTCTGATTTATTTTTAAATATACCACCACTTTAATCCTGCTGTAAAAAATAAACGCAAACATCCTTTTGATATTTGCGTTTCAGCCTTACAACCATTCCACCACCTAATATTTATATATCAGCAGACTATATTAAATTTCCTGTTCTTGTTAGACTTTATAAGTTTTAATTTATATTAGCATTATATACGTTATGACAGTTTTTGTCAATCCTCAAATTTTTAAGCGATAGACAGCCATAGCGAAAAATACACATAATTTCCGCCTTGAAACAATTTGCTAAAGTTTAACAAAGTTGTGCCCAAGTTGTACTATAAGTGATTTAAACATAAAAAACCCCACAATATCTTGTAATATTGTGGGGGTTTGTTTGCTATATTATGAAAGTTGATGCCGCGTAAACGACTTAAAACATATGTTGCTTAACGTCATTCGTCTGACTCCGGCTGCTTAAAACCGTTTTGGCTGTCTGTCATCGTCTGCTCTGCTTGCTGCTCGGACTGCGTGTCCGGCACGGCTTCCAGCTTATCAATTGTTTCCGAATCGCCGGGCAAAATTATATCTGTTTCCGCAGCATTGTCTGCATTGTCAAGTGCGGTTTGGGATTCTTGGATGTTATCGG
>CAZNYY010000545.1:0-1545 GCA_964577335.1 uncultured Oscillospiraceae bacterium
TTTATATCACAAGATTTGTATTTTTCTATTTTATTCGTTGCTTTCCTATTGAATCGACTATCCCATGCTTCCTGTTGTTGTGGAGCAGAAATAGAATGAATCTGTTTTAGTATTTTACCTGACTTGATTCCAAGTTCATACTGTTCAGCTTCTGTCAATTGCGGCAAAACAAGCTCGGCATCTTCACCGTCACACCATGTGAATAACGAATATACATTCTTTCCGTTATTACAAATTCCAAAGTCCAATGGCTGTGACATTGGTACACCCAAATTCGCAACCTGTTTCATCATTCCAAACTCGACCTTTTTTCTGTCATAGTCAGATATATCTGCAACACGCAGAAGTAAATTTTTCTCTTTCATCGTTTCAATGTAATATTTTTTATCACTTGACCAACCTTTATTTACAGGTTCAATCTTTATAAATGAACTATAACCTACAATATCTTTGATACAATCACCTTCTTTGAAGCTCTTTTTATAGTTGCCGCTCGCATTATGCTCATAATTCTTCCAATTAAACCTCAACTGTTTCTCCACATGACATATAAAACAAGTTGGGCATTTGTTGTGATAGAACTTCAAATGCTTCTGTCCCTGTACAATGACAAGTATAGAATTGAGTCTCAGTATACTTTTGCAGCTCCTTTGCAATACCATTCAATAATGTGGTAGGTACAGTTTTCTTCGTTAATGGATTGAACAAATGATAACCACCAACGCATAACTGTGGGTGATATAATTTTGCTTTCTCCATAATATTTACAATGCCCGAATGACCGCACCCTGTGATAACAGCTGTTTGGTTTTCTCTGATAACTAAGTTGTGTTCGTGCGAAAAATTATCCTTCTGCCCTTTTGCATACAGGGCATCATTCGCTTTTGAATAGCATTTATCTGTACTACTTGCAGTAAACACGCTCAATTCATCGTCAATCTGGAAGTCCCCTTCGACTAAAACAACTTGCGGATGGTTTGCGAGGTTATCGTCTATACCGACACTTACTTTCAAAAAAAGGAACTTAGCGTAGTGTGGCTCGAATGCTTTTCTCTGCACATAAATCTTAGCAGTTGAGTTGATTTTCAAAAACTGATTCAAAGCTCCACCGTGATCCATATGCCCGTGTGAGATAATAACTGTATCAACTTTAGAAATATCAATGCCTCTTATTTTGGCGTTATCAAAAATAGTATTGTCAGGACCCAAGTCAAATAAAATTTTATGTTTTTGCGTTTCAATGTATAATGATAAGCCATGCCTAGCTTTTAATTCACACTTAGATTGATTCTCAACTAATGCTGTAATTTTCATGCCGTTCCCTCCTTGTATTATAGTGCTTCTTACCAACCATGTTCTTTTGCAGCTCTTTATCACTCCTTGGTGTGGAGTTGTTTTCAGCTAACATCTTATCTCACTCTTTGTTATTATTGAGGGTAAAGCTACTATTTTTTCTTTGCGATATAAAATACATAGCTGTAATAATCCTTAAACCGATTATACATGTCGGCTTCAATTTTACCTGCTTCAACAAATTCTTTAACC
>CAZNYY010000546.1:0-997 GCA_964577335.1 uncultured Oscillospiraceae bacterium
AGCCGCATATTTTCCAGCAAGTCAATTGCGAATTATTTGGCTTCCAATCAGTCAAAATGTTCTATTAACACTGTCGTCAAGTATCTTGCATATCTGGAAGAGGCATACATAATCAATCGTTTGAAACAATATTCTCAGAAAGCAAAAAAGGAACTTGAATTTTACCTCAAGATATATGACGAAGACGTTTCGTTGAATTCAATAAGAGTACAAGATAGGCGGTACGATTTGACGCACAACTTGGAGAACATAGTCTATAATGAACTCCTATTTAGAGGCTATGAACTTCACGTCTACGTCAATGGCGGAAAGGAAATAGATTTTCGCGCCAGTACAGATGGCAAGACATATTACGTGCAGGTGGCATACAGTCTTGTAGAGGAAAAAGCTTACCAGCGAGAATTTGAGGCTTTCAAAGGCATTGACAACCTGTCGCAAAAGATAATTATAACATGCGATGAAATTGATTATTCAACCAGCATAGTACGGCATATAAAATTCAAAGATTTTTTACTTATGGAAGATTTTTGAAATCTATTGTTGGGGCAATAAGCAGTTGCAAGAGCTTAAGGTCGGGGAAAATTAAGTTTTGCTCCTGTTTCGACTGAAGCTATACAGCGAAACCGACCTCGTCACCCCGTTCGCCCCAGTGGATCACTGCAACCAGCGGCACATAAGAGAGACGGGGAGGAAGATAAGTTCGGGCCGTGACAGCGAAATGTCCGGCCCACTCCAAATACATGAAATATCTATTCTAAAGCTGCAGCGTCGGTTTCCATAAATTTTTGATGTGCTCTTTGCTCGTTTTCCTGTTCATACTGTAATTGAAGCGGTTCGGAGATCAATTGAAGGGTAAGATTGGACAAGCTGTCACATCGAAGTGTCAGTTCAATGTCCTGCGCATAATAAGTAATACTGCAAACAGGATCATCCTGAAGGGTTTCCAGCTGTGCTTGGTCAACTTTAAAGAAGGCGTTCAACCTGCGGCGAACTTTTT
>CAZNYY010000546.1:1007-1545 GCA_964577335.1 uncultured Oscillospiraceae bacterium
GTATTCCGAAAGGGCAAACCTTGGACTGTCACAATACTTCGTCAATGATACGCGAGCAATCCGTCCGTCAGAAAGAATTGCCACTCTGAGGTTTGTAAAGTCCATGAATTTTACAGGAAGTGAGTCACTTCTAAATAAAAATTCTGGATACTGCCGCAATTTACTAAAGTTCTTGTTGTCCCGCAACAGTTCACCCGGCTTGAAACCGCATAAACCAGTGACGGGCTTTGCAACAGGAATTCTTTCTTCAAATCCCCACAACAATCCCATAAAACTGAACAAAAACAGCATCCCGCAAATAATTCTCGCAAGTTTCATAACTCATTCCTTTCGTTTAGAGATAAAAAACTAACTCGGAAAATTCCCTTTCGGAAATATACCCCACTCGTATCAATATTCAAACCATTCATTCAGGCAGTGTTTCGCGCCAGGGCATCAGGCAATGCCTCATGGCAGCATTTTTTCTGGTGTTTTATCGGTGTCGGACAATAGGTGTCCAGGATGTCATGGCAAGTTAA
Organism: uncultured Oscillospiraceae bacterium; assembly: GCA_964577335.1. Classification (GTDB taxonomy): domain Bacteria; phylum Bacillota; class Clostridia; order UMGS1883; family UMGS1540; genus CAZNYY01. The sequence goes on from CAZNYY010000546.1 coordinate 1,526, forward strand.
GGATGCAGGCCAAAATCGTG
>CAZNYY010000547.1:0-1526 GCA_964577335.1 uncultured Oscillospiraceae bacterium
TTCAGCATTTGCATTTTGTAAGAAATCCTTATCCTGAGCTATGTCACCATCCTTATAATCAAAAATTATGAAGTTTGTTTCTTCATGTGAGTTTCTGCGTATCTCTTTGAGCAGGTGTTTAAGGAAGTACGTTTTACCTGAACCTGAGCCACCCATTATCGCAAAGTGTGGGTTGTTTGCCGTATTGATATTAAGGATAATCGGTTCGCCTGATTCCTTGTCTTTCCCAATATTAACTGAAAGTACACTGGGATTATACTCCTTGAGCTTGTTTGTTTCGCTTTCTTCGCCATTAGACCTGCCAATCCCATTCATAGAGGAAATTGCTACCAGATAATCATAGCCTCTAAGTTTCTCTGTATCGTAATTTATAATGAATAATCCATGTTCAATGTGCTTGCCCAATAAATCAACATATTCGTCGCCGTCAATTTTTCTCTTATATCGTTGTGAGAGAAGCGCTCTAAACAATAGTCCGTCCTTTTGCTCTATTGTTGTTAATGGTGGTTGTTCCTTGGCCTTGGTGTTCTTAATCCTTTCAAGTACTTCATCATTGTTTTCTTCAATAACAGGCTCTTTGCCTACCTGTAATGACCTTGCAAATGCTATGCGCATGGGGATGTAATTATCCTGTCCACTCATTTTCAAATTTCTCTTAACATTGTTAAGATAGTATGAACCTGCATCAGTTAACTTAACTCTATCTTTCATGGTAGTTTATGCTTTTGCACCAATCATTTTAGTTTTTTTAAAAGGATATCCACTTTTAACTATAGTTTCATTCCCTTTATTTTCCAATGTAATCTCTTTAGCTACACACGGTTTTAGCATATCGTAGTATTGGTTGACGATTTCTTCGTCCTGAGATAACAGGATTACTTGATGACTTGCTTGTGGGAAATAATACTTTACAAGGTTCTCCCTATGAATACTATCTAAGCGACCGAATGGCGTATCAATAGCAATTGGGAGTTTTTTGCCAGATACTTGAACTAATGCCCACAAAAGAGATATGGCATAAATTTCTCTTTCGCCCGCTGACATTTTTGTCTTGTCTATCTCATTGCTGTTTTTATCATACAGCTTAACTTCAAAATTTGAATCTGGCAGTACCGAAATTTTATCAACAAAATTATTCTTGTGGGTGCGTTTTGCCTGATATTGTTTTTGAAATTCTTTAATTACAACTTGCATTCTATCGCAGTAGTCAATTTGCTTTCTCTGCGAATCATTTAACACCGCGCTGCTTTCATAATTCGTAATGTCACGATTGATGTATTCAATTTTCCGTTCAAGTTCAGAATTGTCGTGCATTAATTCTTTTATTCTTTGGTCTTTCCTGCCTATTTCCTGTTCGTAATTTTTTATTTTATCCAACAACGTCTGAATCTCATCACTATTATCACCAGCTTTATTTTCAGTTTGTCTAATTTTTTCAAGGGTGATATCTATCTGCTTTAGCTTATCGGCTTTGGCATGTAGTATTTGTACATTAATTTCTTTTAAGTTTCTGATGAATGAAAGTA
>CAZNYY010000548.1:0-1519 GCA_964577335.1 uncultured Oscillospiraceae bacterium
ATAGAGTGTAAGCCCATGGTTGACGGAATATCCGCTCTTGTCATTAAAATGTTGCTTCTTCTTTCAAAGTAATAATCAACCATAAGGTCGAGTTTATCAAACAGACCTATTTCCACCCCAAGGTTAACTTTTCTTGAAGTTTCCCATGTAATTTTATCATTCGCATAACGAGATATACTCACACCATTCACAGAATAATCAAATTCTTGTCCAAAAGTATACCCTCGCGAAGATGCATTCATATCAACTTGGGATAAGTAGAAAAAACGATTTTGAGCATCCCCTATAGCATCGCTTCCCACAAGTCCATAGGTTGCTTTAAACTTCAAATTTGTTATTTGTTTATCATAATTATTCATGAAACTTTCATTTGAAGCTATCCATGCTAATCCCACGGATGGAAAAAACCCGAATCTTTCTTTCGTAGCAAAACGTTCTGAACCATTATATCCAAAAGTAAATTCCGTGAAATAGCGACTATCGTACGAATATGATGCCCGACCGGAAACACCCACGTTTCTCGAGGGCAGTGAAAGCAGCAAAGAGCCAGCATTTCCTTCTAGATAATTTCGCCTTGTACCCACGAGTAATCCACTTATAGTATGAGCGTCGCTAAAGGTGTTAGTATAGTCGATAGCAAATTCAGCATACGTAGTTGCAGCAACATCTTTAGTTCCTTCTTTATAATCAAGATACTCGGTACCAGACGTGGGATTTAAGTTCACTAAATAATATTTATCATTTGGCCGGTCGTAGCTGCCCACCATATAGTAAAAAGGATTGTAAAATCGTTGAACATCAAAAAATGAATAGCGATTGATAGACAAAAGGGCCCGAAGATTCAATCCTTCCGTGATGAAATCAAGCCCTTGTTTAACTTCAAATTGAGCCATCATTTGTGACTTCGATGATTCTTTATACCCTCGCGTCATATCAGCATAGGGGTTCTGGTATTGCCCGAGATCATAATTTCCAAAAAGAATATGTTGCACATGCGCAGTCTCCCCCGTGAGGGGAAAGTAGGGCGGGAAAAGAACCGGATCGGCCCGCATAACATTCTGATACAGCTGAGTACCTGAATACATCGGTCCATTATAGTCTTCAAAGGTTCCATGCATACGAATTACTGCTATCGTGGTGGATGAAACATCAATATCAACGTTTGTTCTGAGCTGATATCGCCGGACGTCTATGTTATTATTGAAATTGTTTCGTTTATCAACCTTAAGTATTCCGTTATCTTGGTTATATGTCCCGGCGATATAGTATCTTGCAACTTTTCCACCACCACTAACGTTAAAATTAAACCTGTGATTAATAGCATAATCCCTGAACATGATATCTTGCCAATCGTTCGCCGGATACACGTATGGGTTATTCCCTAACTCCGTATTATCAATTTTACTCAACGAGTATGGAGTCTGATAATTGGGATTCCTCGTTAATACTGCTTCATTGTTTAGCCTCATGTAGGTTATGGGGTCAGCAAAATCAATGTTCTTGGTTGGAGATGAAATAG